>DAOVYW010000153.1 GCA_030635415.1 Candidatus Firestoneibacteriota bacterium | reverse complement strand
TCTTAATTGATGGAGCGTTTGTCATTGCGAGCAAAGCGAAGCAATCTCGATTTTTCAAGCACTTTGAGTTCAAAACAGATTGCTTCGTCGTAAAAATCGCTCCTCGCAATGACTTTTATAAAGCATTTCCGGATGATAGGTTGTCGATCCCGGCCAGTATAAACCACTGGATAAACTGGTTGTTCCAGAAATACTTAGTAAGCAAGATAATATAGGAAGCCCGGATTTCTTTTTTAATCCTGATCCGATCTTTGAAAGGTTGGCCCAAGGAAAAAAAATATTCAAGGGAGAGAATGACTAAAGTACCTGCTTGGCTATTCCTTAAAAGGATGTTGACGGGCAAAATCAGGCTTATAATGGCCTGAGCCGGCCATTTCCTGGATCCAGCCGTGTTCCAGGCCCAAACGCTCCATCTCCTCCACTACTTCGCCATACTCCTCCGGGCTTAGATGCCGACCCAGATTCGTATCACCGGCCACGGCGGGAATTGGCGAATACTGCGACATCAAGGATATATAAACCCCGGGAGAGAGCTCTTCCGCGATAAACCGGAGAACTTGCTTGCTGTTCTCCACTTGCCCGGGCAGAACCAGGTGGCGGACAATCAGCCCGGATTCTATTACCCCTTCCTTATCCAGCTTCAATTCAGGCCCTTTTTGACGGAACATCTCCCGCAAGACCCGGGAAGCAACTTCCGGATAATCCGGCGCATCTGAGAGATGGATGGCCAGGCTCTCGTCCAGGTATTTCAAATCCGGCAAATATACCTGCACCCGGTCTTCCAGCGCGGCAATCCGCTCCGTTTTATCATAGGCATTGGTATTCATCACAAAAACCGGATTCCGGCCTCGTTTCTTTAGTCCCTGCATAATCATCTCCATCTGGGGCAGAACATGGGAGGGAGAAACAAAGCCTACACATTTTACGCCTTGATCCATTTTTTCTTCAATTTGACGTGCGACTTGGTCCAGGTTTAGTTTTCGGCTGATAACGTCTTCCCGGTTACGGCTGATCTGGTAGTTCTGGCAGTATTGGCATTGCAGGTTGCAGCGGCTGAAAAATATATTGCAGATCCCGGTCCTTCCGGTTAATACCGGTTCTTCGCCGCAATGAAGGCAGATGGAAGCTATCTCAAAGCCGGCCCCGGTCTGGCAATACCCTAAAGGCCCGTGGAACCGGTCTGCCCGGCATCCACGGGGACAGCAAACGCAGTTCGACAGACACGCCAGGTATTCAGCCGATGGTAATGAGAAATTCACGAAATTTGGCCAAAAATGTCTTTTGGCGACACTACCATAAGATACTTCTTTTCAAACTATTATTCCCTTGACGCGCTAACACGCTTATCCAGTAAATACATAAAAGATTTAACCAGTTTTCCTGCGCGTAGGGCGGCCTCGGGAAGAATGGTTATGTCATAATCAGACGGCCGGCCGATAATCGGAGCTACAAACATGGGCCCTATTGCCACGGCTTGGTTTTGATCCGCCTTAACCTTGATCTCAATTGTGCCGGCATTTTCTTCATCACTCTCCGCGTCCTCGGCTTCCAGATCCCTAATCCGGTAGATCGGATGCGCTTTGGCGGTTACGCGCGTCCGTCCGCCGTACTTTTTCAGCTTCACTTCCAGCAGAAAACCATAATCCTCATCCACCAACTCCACTTCTTCCTCGCCGATAACCTCCTCAGGCAGAACACTGTCATCCGTGGTTTCCGCTTCCTGTAGGTGCTTGGTTTTCTGGTATTCGCCCAAGGCCAGGTATAAGTCATCGGTCATAACCTGCCGAACCATCTGCAGAGCCTGGGATTCGCTTAAAGATATTACGCGCTTAGCCTGGCTTCTGCTCAATACCTGCTTGGAAGAAACCTTCTTATCCTTCACCCATTTGTAAATCCTCGGCTTGGCCTGTATGGTAGCGGCCCAGCTTAGAGAGAACATAAAAACCAGACTTAAAATCCATAAACGTTTCATCGTCTTCCTCCTTTAAATTTAAATAATGTTGGACGGACACGGAGGTCCGCCCCTACCAAAGACCTTACAACCTCTCTGGTAATCCATTTTGTGGGCGGACATGGCAGTCCGCCCCTACCAAAACCTCTGCCTTCCGTAGGGGCCGGCCCCTGGTTATTCAGTCAAGATCTTCAAAATTTCATTATATTTAGCCGCCGTATTTCTAACCACATCCTCCGGGAGTTCCGGGCCGGGCGGATTCTTGTCCCAGCCGGATACCATCAGCCAGTCCCTGACATACTGCTTATCATACGCCGGCTGCCCTTGCCCTGCCTGGTATGATTTTTCCGGCCAAAAGCGGGAGGAATCCGGGGTTAAGACCTCATCAATCAATATCAACTTGCCATCCAGCCAACCGAACTCAAATTTTGTATCCGCAATTATTATTCCCCGGGAAAGCGCGTATTCGGCCGCTTCATTATAAATCCGCAAGCTCAGGTCACGCACCTGCTCTGCCGTCTCGCGACCCAACAATTCAACCGCCTCGGGGAAGGTGATGTTCTCGTCATGTGCTCCGATCTCGGCCTTGGTGGAGGGTGTGAAAATAGGCGCAGGCAATTTATCCGACTCTTTTAAGTTCGGTGGAAGTTCTTCCCCGCAGATCCGTCCGGAAACCTGGTATTCCTTCCAGCCGGATCCGGAAATATACCCGCGAACAATGGCCTCCACTGGCAAGGGATCGGCTTTAAGCACCCGCATGCTGCGTGGTTCCAGCTCAGTCAATACCTTGGGATCAGATATTAAATCATTAATGGTATGGGAAGATATCTGGTTGGGCATGAAATCTTTAAAGCGTTCAAACCAGAAGCGGGATAATTCGGTCAAAACCGCGCCTTTTCCTGGAATCAGCGTAGGCAGCACCACATCAAAAGCTGAAATCCGGTCCGAGGCTACCAGCAGAAGATCATCCCCTGCCTGGTAAATGTCTCTGACTTTTCCCTGCTTTAGCAGTTTGAGTCCGGGGATATTAAGCGTTGGTGAAAGCAATGTACTGTTCTCCTTTTTAACTAACTAATTTTGTTGCGGAAAGGCATTTTTAGCTGACTCCCCGCATTTTGTCATTCTGAGCCGAAGGCGAAGAATCTCCCGGAGACCTGATAATTCAAGCGTTTTTGTGGAGATTCCTCACTACGTTCGGAATGACAAACTTAAAAAAACGGAACTAATTAAAACCCGCCCCTACCTGGGAACATACAAAGGCATAACTTTCTTCTCGCCCTCTTTAAGGCTTACACTGAGCGGGCGGCCTCCTGGTCGTGCTTCTCCTTCCAATGAAACCAGTCTAAGTTCCAGGTCATGCTGACCGGCAGGCAGGCAAACCCGGAGCAGATGAAACCGGTTCGGCAGGGTACGCCAGGAGCGCGTATCCGCCCTCTCGGTAACAAAGGTAAAAATATTGGTGGCAAGATTAACCAGTTGGGAACGCGCGGCTTTCCTGACCTGGTAAGCCGCGATGTACTTAACCGTGGCCCGGGCTATGGCCTTGACCGTGATCAGCCCGATACGCTGTTCCAAATTCTGAATGGCGATTGCAGCCAGAGGTTCCATAAGCTGACTAACCGCGACTTGCCCGTCCGGCAGACCAAGCCGCACACGGCTAATCACGGGAAGACGCGGTTCAAATACTGGAAAAGCGACTTTCAAGGTATAAGGATTACCGTCCGGATCTTCTATGGGTTTGGCTACATAACGGGTATGTTTGACCGGCACCATGCCGTCGTAAATCACCAGAAGCAATTCACTACGTTGCCGGGACCGGCGGCCGGGCTCGGGAATATCATCCCCAAAGGCTTTACGCCAGTGCCGGTATTCATCATCAAATCCCACCCAGCGGGAAAGCCGGAGCAGATCTTCTTTAATCATTAGCGGCATGGACATACCATAATGCTTACCATACCATTCAAAGGCTTGGTAAGCCTTTTTATAATCAATATAAGCACCGTTGTAATCCTGTTCCGCTTCACGCGCAAAAGCAGCCAGGTAACGGGCAAAGGCATCCTGCTTGTAAACCCCTTCTTTTCCGTATTTATCGGAAAGTTGTACCAGACGGGTATTGACTTTGCGGGCTTCTACCATCGCTCCCTGCAGATCATGTTTATAAAGATAATTCAGTTCCTTGATAATATGCACCATGACCTGCTCGAAATCCTCACCTGTGTAGGACATGCTCATGTCATTAACCAGCATAGAGGCCATGGCCTCGGTCACGCTGGTTCCGTAGAGCTTCTCAATCAGCAATTCGCCCTCTTCCAGGTCGGTGCTACTGGCCGAATAGTCACCCATCCGTTGTAGCAGGGCACCGCGGTCAAAGTAATAAAGCAAGGAATTGGCCCCGGCATACTGCTTTTTATCTTTCTCAATCGCTGCCAAAGCTCCGGCATAATCCCCGGCAGCCATGCTGCGTTCCACTTTCTTTGCCACCTGCATACCGGCACAACCATTTAGAAACAGGAACAGCAACAAGACTGCCGGAAAAAACCTCAGACGCATCAAGGTTCACACTCCTCCTAGAAACGAGCTCCAGGACGCTTAATGAATTTTTTGATTTTTTTATTGCCGATCCAGATCTTTCTACTGCTTTGCATATCCGTAAGTACCATATCTATCTGATAGTAAAAGGTCTTTTTACTGCCCGCGGCATCGGTAATCTTGGAAATCGTACCCTGCAGCATATAATCGGCTCCGGTCTCCGCATACATCTGCTTACGGGTCCGGTCGGTAGCATGGGTCTGCTGATCCTCCCGTTCGGAGCGGACTTCATCCCGTTCGCCCTTGCTGCTCACAAAATTCACCATACCGGAATTGGTCAGCTCACGCTCAATATCGTTCTTGAAGGTGTCCGTGGCAATATGCTCATCCGACTTGTTCTTGATGGTTCCGACTATTACCGTGGGATTCTTGCCCTTGGCTTTCAGGAACTGGCTCAACCAGGGACGAGCGAGCGCCTCTTTGACCATCTGCTCGGCAACCAATTGGGAGTCCGTATCATTCCACCGACCGGACAGATCAACCACTTCATCGGTCGCAATACGCTTGACTGAACCGGCGCACCCGAATAAACCGACTGCCACTACTCCCGCTACCGCCAACTTCAATACTCCACTCATAATTCTTTCCTCCTTGTAATTTTATTTTTATTTTTAATTAACTGGATCCCGGCCTGCCCTGCCCGCCCTGCCTGTCCTGGATGGTTTAGTCCAGGGGATGGTTTAGTCCATGGCTTTCGCCAGGATGCCAAAATGCACTAAATGCTCGGGCTCCTAGTAATTCAAGTGAAACCCGAACTGAGGAGACGGCCAGCTAATGGCGTCATTAACGTAATTAGAGCTGAAGGGCTCTTCGCTCTTGCTGATGGACTTAACATAGGCGAATCCCAGAGAGACACCCATTCCGCTGTCGAAAAAATATGACAAACCGGCCACGCCATTAAATGCGAAGATATTTTTTCTAGGTCCGGTATAGTAAAATACTCCGCCGCCGGAAATAAAAGGAGAAAATTTACCGGTTAAAAAATAATACTTCACTCCCAGGTCAAGGGAGAATCCGTCAAGAAAAGTTCCCGCACCGCCCCCAATGGCAACCTGGCTGGTCGCGTATTTATCATACTGAATTCCGAAAACCAGCGGCCCGCCAACCATAAGCCACAGATCATTGTCCTTAACTTTTAGAGGCGTATTCTCCGCAATCATGGCATCAACCTTTTCTGTTACTCCGGCCTCCGCCGCTGCGACCATTGTGGCGGAGGCAAACATAATCAGCAAAACCACTCCTCCTAGGTGTTTAAGCATCTTTTCCTCCTTTTTGATTTACTTCCAAAATAATAGTGCTATTTTATCTATTGTCTAATCACTTTACAAGAAATATTTGATAATAAAATCACTTTTTTCACTTTCCGGTACGCTCTCCTCCTTACCCGGGTTTTTAATCCCCATTGATAGTAAACCCAAATATGACATTAGGTTTCTAAAATCGAAAAAATGTTTCCTCCATGCCGCGTAAGTGTGCGGATAAGAATATTTCTGGTCTTTTAAGACAATTTTAATTATTA
>DAOVYW010000193.1 GCA_030635415.1 Candidatus Firestoneibacteriota bacterium | reverse complement strand
TTTTGCATGGAGTGACCGGCAGCGGCAAGACCGAGGTTTATTTACAAGCCATGGCCCATACCCTGGATCAGGGAAGGGGAGCTATTATGCTGGTGCCGGAGATTGCCTTAACTACACACCTTCGCTCCCGGATTACGGGCCGTTTTGGAGACCGGGCCGCTATGTTGCATTCCGGTCTTTCCCTGAAGGAACGGGCCGCGGCGTGGTCACGCATTCACCAGGGGGAAGCCCGGGTGGTTTTGGGAGCTCGGTCAGCGATTTTCGCGCCGGTTAAAAAATTAGGCTTGCTAGTAGTGGATGAGGAGTATGAAAGTTCGTACAAGCAGGAGGATGTTCCGCGCTATCAGGCGCGGGATCTGGCGGCCGTGAGGGCGCGGGCGATGGGAGCGGTGCTGGTTATGGGATCCGCCACGCCGGCCATGGAAACCTATTTCAATGCCCGGAGCGGACGTTATGCCCTGCTTACTTTACCCGAACGCGTGGATAAAAAAAAATTGCCAGAAATTCAGATAGTAGATATGTCACGCGAGATTAGCCCACGGAAAGGCTTGCCGCTTTTTTCCCGGCAATTGCTGGAGGAGATGGAAAAGCGGTTGGCAGCGGGAGAACAGAGTATTCTTTTTTTAAACCGGCGCGGGTACGCGCCGCTGGTGATGTGTCCGGAATGCCGTGGGGTCATAACCTGTCCGGATTGCAGTGTCAGCCTGGTATATCACCGGGCAGATGACAATTTGCGCTGTCATTTATGCGGACGCACGTCATCACCCCGTCCGGTTTGTCCCCAGTGCGGCGCGGTTTGTCTGCGTTTATCCGGAGCAGGAACCCAGCGTGTAGAGGAAGAATTGCGGACCTATTTTCCTTCAGCCCGCATCCTGCGCCTGGACCAGGATACCGTAAAAAAACGAGGGGAAATGGAGAAAATCCTGGAATGTTTCGGACAAGGCCGGGCGGATATTCTGGTGGGAACCCAGATGGTCGCTAAGGGCATGGATTTTCCACAGGTCACTCTGGTGGGAATTATCTCTGCGGACACGGCCCTGCACTTGCCGGATTTTCGGGCCGAGGAAAGGACTTATCAAATAGTAGTCCAGGTGGCGGGACGGGCGGGACGGGGAGGGCGGCCGGGACTGGTTTTGGTTCAGACCATGAATGCCGCTCACCCGGTGATGACCCTGGCCCGAAGCCAAAATTATCCGGAGTTTTTCGAGCGGGAGATTGAACAGCGCCGGCTTTTAAATTATCCGCCGTACGCGCGCTTGGCGAGCATAATCTGCCGGAGCCGGAATCCGCAGGCAGCCTGGAACCTGGCGCAAAATGTTTCGGCGCGTTTAAAACGGGCGGCCGGGCCACAGGATACGATTTTAGGGCCGGCACCCTCTCCGCGGGAACGCGTGGCGCGTGAAACACGATTTCAGATTTTAATCAAGAGCTCCTCCCATACTTCCCGCTCGCGGGTTTTGGGAGCGTTAAAGGGATTAGTTTTACCGTCCGGTAGCAAAATGGCTTTGGATGTGGATCCTCAGAATATGCTATAACCGGCCGGGAAGGTAACCGATTACTGATATAGGGTACCCGGCCTTTTACGCGCTGTAAGTACTCAGTTACCCGAGAGGGCGAAATCAGCTTGCACCTTCCGGCTGACTTAGGATATAATATGCAACCATGTAGCAAGCGTAATATTAAAGGACAGGAATAAATAATGGCAATATTGCAAATTCGTACCTGGGGAGATCCGGTGTTAAAAACCCGGGCTCAAGAGATAACCGAGGTCAATGATAATCTGCGCCGCTTGGGCCGGGATATGCTGGATACCATGTATGCCAAGGGGGGAATCGGACTGGCGGCCAATCAGATAGGCGCTGTTGAGCGGATTTTTGTAGTAGAGATACCCTCCTCGGCCGGTGTAACCGCTACCTATACTCTGGTAAATCCCATTATTACATCCCGGAGCCGGCGCCGGGAGCAGGAAGAGGAAGGATGTCTTTCTTTCCCCGGCCTTTTCGGGAGGGTGGAGCGTTCGGCCGAGGTGGAGATACAAGGACTTGATCTGGAAGGAAAAAAAATAATTCTGAAAGGGTCAGGACTTTTGGCCCGGGCTTTTCAGCATGAACTGGATCACCTTGATGGGATAGTCTTTATTGAGCGCATGCCTATGGTTCAACGCGTGATGCTGAACCGGCAATTGCGGGACCTGGCCAAGCATACCAAGGCTGTTTTGGCGGGCCGCGGATCGTCTGAACTGTAGGTCAAACAGACGAAATGAAACGTCCGCGTCTGATCTTTATGGGTACTCCGGATTTCGCAGTGCCGACTTTACGCGAGTTGGCGGCCCGAGGTTTTCCAGTAGCGGCGGTAGTGACGCGCCCGGACAAACCCCGCGATCGGGGACTGCGAGAAGCCATTACTCCGGTTAAGCAGGCAGCCTTGGATTTGGGGTTTCCCGTACTTCAACCTGGGAATACAAATACGCCGGAGTTTTTAAAACAGCTCTCCGCCTTTCGGCCGGATGTGTTGGTGGTGGCGGCTTTCGGACAGATTTTAAAATGCGAAATTTTGGATAAACCGCCATTGGGCTGCGTCAATCTACATGCTTCTTTGCTGCCTAAATACCGGGGAGCAGCGCCTATCCAATGGGCCATAGCGCGGGGAGAGAAAGAAACCGGCGTGACGGTGCAGAGAATGGCGGCCCAAGTGGACTGCGGCCATATCCTGATGCAGCAGAAGCTGATGATAGGTGCGGAAGAGACGGCGCCGGAATTGTATATGCGTTTGGCAATGCTGGGTGGGCCGGCCATGGCCGAGGTTCTGGAAAATCTGGCTGCCTCCGGGGGCAAAGGCGGAAGGGCCCAGGATGAAAGCCAGGCTACTTATGCGCCGCGCTTGACCCGGGAAGACGGCAGGATTGATTGGACGCTTATGGCGGGAGAGATATATAATCGTATCCGGGCCTTTAACCCTTGGCCGGGAACTTATACTTGGGTCCGCGGGAAGCGGCTCAAAATCCTTTCCGCTGAGGCTACGAATGAGACACTGCCCCGGGAAACGGTTCCGGGAAGTATTATACGGACCGGAGTTGCGGAGGGATGGTTGGTCGCGGCGGGAGAGGGGACCACGTTGATAATTAGACGCGTTCAATGCGAGAACTCCAGAATTATGACGGCCCAGGCTTTTACTTGCGGCTATCATATAGATACGAAAAACGTGTTGGGAGCAAAAGGGAGACAAGAAAATGCGAGATAAAAATATCGTAATTGTGGATGATGATGCCAGCATTCTGGAATTATTTCACGATGTTTTAGAGGGCGCTGGTTTTAAAGTGCAGATTTTTATGCGCGGGTGGGAAGCCCTCCAGGCCGTATCCCGCGAACGTCCGGACCTGGTAATCCTGGATATCATGATGCCCCGGGTCAATGGTTTCGAGGTATGCCAAATTTTAAAGGAAAATCCCAAAACCCGCAGCATCCCGGTGATTTTTTTAACCGCCTTATCCCACCAGGAAGCGTTGCGGCGGGCGGCTGAAGGCGGGGCGGATGATTTTCTGGTAAAGCCTTGTACGCCCGAAAAACTGATCAAACATGTAAACCGTTATTTGGAAAAAGAGACGGAAACGGAGGGCGAAACAACATCATGATGAACTTGCAAAAGATATTGGCCCAGGCACAGCAGGCCTTAACCCGGGCCTTAGGCCAGAACCTGGAAGCGCTGCTGGTTTATGGTTCCGCCGCGGTGGGAGATTATGATCCCAAGAGCTCGGATTTAAACCTGCTGGCAATACTAAAAACTGTGGATCTGGAGTCCTTGGATCTGGTTCGTAGATTTATGAAATCCATGGGCAAGTTTCGGGTGGCAGCGCCCCTGCTGATGACCCGGGAGCATATCCGGACTTCGACCGATGTTTTTCCGATAGAGTTTTTAGAAATCAAGGAAAAACATAGGATGCTTTTGGGAGAGGACCCTTTTACAGGACTGGATATTAACACGCGAAATCTTCGTCATGAATGCGAACACGAACTAAAGGGACGATTGATAAGGCTGCGCCAGAGTTATTTGGAAATCCGGGATCAGGGGCGGGATCTGAAGACCCTGCTGGTGTCCGCCCATAGTGCGAATTTTCCGGCCTTTCGTACGTCCCTGCGGCTTAAGCAGGTGTCTCCGCCAGTGAAGAAAGAAGCGATAACCGCCGCCCTGGCCAATAACTTCTCCCTGGATCAGGAGCTTTTTATCAAGATGAAACTGCTCCGTCTGGGAGAGTTAAAGCTTACCCCGTCCGGACTGTGCAGTCTCATGGAGAAATATCTAGTCGAGGTGGAAAAGCTTGCCCAAGCCGTGGATAGTCTGTAAACGCCTAATTCTATTACAACTGTTTTGGCTGGGTCTGACAGCCGGAGCAATGGCCGCGGGTGGGGCGCCAATCGCCGCAGGCCCGGAGGTTCCCAAGCCGCTGGGGTATGTGAATGATTATGCCCAGGTCTTGGACAGTGAGGCCGAGACCCGGCTAAACGGAATTTG
>DAOVYW010000248.1 GCA_030635415.1 Candidatus Firestoneibacteriota bacterium | reverse complement strand
TTTCCACCTACACATTATCAGTTTTAGTTGAGTAAAGGGACTCTTTTCATCCCGGGATGTTGCACTTGTGATTACAATTCACCTCCGCGCCCCCCTACTTTTTTTCGACAAAGCCGAGCGCATTGACGGCTTGCGGCGCCAGCAAAGCTTGACATTCTTCCAGAGTCAATCCGGTAATTTCATTCGCCGCCTGCTCAAATGGGACTTGCTTTTCCTGCATGAGTTTTGCCACTTCAGCGGCCTGGTGGTATCCAATCAGTGGCACCAATACAGCGGCTATTGCCTGGCTGCGGCAGGCATTTTCATGACACTTCTTTTCATCGGCCTGGATTTGCCTCAGGCACTTTTTCGCTGCTAAATGATCAGCCGCCTTCAACAAGTCCAGAGATTCCAGCATGTTCAAAGCTATAAGCGGAAGAAAGGCGTTCAACTCCAGTTGTCCGGAACCGGCGGCCCAGGTTATGGCTTGATCGAATCCGAAAACCTGGATGGCCACCTGGGTAAGCATCTCCGGTATTACGGGATTAACTTTATTGGGCATGATCGAAGAGCCGGCTTGCAGCGCCGGCAGTCTTACTTCCCCAATCCCGGCATCCGGCCCCATATTAAGCAAGCGGAGATCGCCGCTCATTTTCATTAAATTCATGGCATGGGTTTTAATCATGCCCATAACCTCGACCAAAATATCCTGATTTTGAGTGGCTTCCAGCAGATTTTCAGCCCGCGCCAGCGGCAGGCCGGTTATAACGCGCAATTCCTCGCCAACCTGAAAAATATACTTACGGGGCGCGCCCAAACCTGTCCCAATAGCAGTTCCGCCTAAATTTATGACCCGGATACGTTCGGTGCATTTAAAAATCCTCCAGCGGTCCCGGGCCAAGGCTTCAGCCCAGGCGCCGAAGGTCCGGCCCAGGGTCATAGGAATAGCATCCATTAATTCCGTTCGACTGATTTTAAGTACATGAGAAAACTCTTGTTCTTTTTCCTGGGCCGCTCCTTGTAATTGCGTCACTTCCTTTTCCAGCTCTTTTAAGGCCCGATATACGGCAATCCGCAAGGCAGTAGGATAAGTATCATTGGTGGATTGGTGCAGGTTTACATGCTCAAGCGGATCGCAATGGCAATAATCCCCCGGTTTTTTACCCATAATTTGCAGCGCGCGATTGGCAATCACTTCATTGATATTCATATTAGTGCTGGTCCCGGCGCCACCCTGATAAGCATCCACCACAATCTCTTCATCCCATTGGCCAGCCGTCACTTCCGCGGCCGCCGCCTGAATAGCGTTTCCCCTATGCTCCTCAAGGTATCCCAACCTTTGATTTACCCGGGCACAGGCCAATTTCACCTCGCCATAAGCACGAATCAGGCGTTGGGGAACCCGGCGCGAAGAAACCTTAAAGTTTTCCCGGGCTCTTTCGGTATGAATACCCCACAGGGCCTTTTCCGGCACCTCCCTTTCACCCAAAAAATCTTTTTCCATCCTGAATTTTTCCATGGATTAATCCCTTTCACTTTTAATCAACTATCCACTCTTCGTAAAAAGCAGAGGGTCAGACTATCATTTCGCCCTTGAAGATGCTGCTTCATCGTGTTTTTCAGAACAGTATGCACCGGTTCAAAGCGGCCGGCATAAGCGGAATAAGCATTCAAAGAAATATAGCGAAAGCTGGGGCAGTTCGTCAATGACAAAAATTCAGGCTTTCCCCCTTTTGTAAAGGGGGCAGGGGGGTGCCTGACACCAAAGCCCGCAAACTTTTTATGTGTCTACCCTTCTTTTCTCATGTAAAAGGTGATATAGTGAAAAAACGAGGAAAAGGAAGAGGCAGTAGTCAATTTTCTTTTGCGGAAATAACCTTGCGTAAAACCAAGCGTGTCCTTCCCGTATGCTTTAAGCCCTTCAATCTGCCTGGGAGATAAATCATGCCGCAATTATCAAATAATAATACCGGAAAGCAACCGGGTGAATTTCAGTCAGGTAAGATCCTGATGATTTCCGCTGCTCATCTGGTTCATGATATCTATTCTTCTTTTTTAGCGCCCCTCTTACCGCTGCTAATCGACAAACTAAGTCTCTCATATTCCCAGGCAGGATTTCTCTCGGTACTGCAGAGATTGCCGGCACTTTTAAATCCTTTCGTAGGAATAATCGTGGATAAAAATTATTTACGTTTTTTTATTATTACGGCTCCGGCCATAACCGCTATCAGCATGAGCCTTTTAGGCGCGGCACCGACTTATACGGTCTTGGCAATCCTGTTGTTTACCATGGGTATTGGCGCTACTTTATTTCACGTTCCGGCACCGGTTATTATTAAACGGCTGGCCGGAGACCAAGTGGGAAAAGGCATGAGCCTGTATATGCTCGGCGGCGAGACCGCCCGTACTCTGGGACCTTTGACCATATTAGGCGCGGTCTCTTTATGGGGGCTGGAGGGAACCTACAGATTAATTCCCCTGGGAATTATTGCTTCCCTGGTTCTTTATTTCAAATTGAGCCATATTAATATTTCCCGCGAAGTTATGAACAAAAGAAAGGGTTTAAAGTCAACCTTGAAAAAACATCTGGCTTTTTTTGCCATCCTGGCCGGCATTGCTCTTTTTA
>DAOVYW010000070.1 GCA_030635415.1 Candidatus Firestoneibacteriota bacterium | reverse complement strand
GCTCGCAATGACTGTTTTTAAAGGATTTTCTGTCATTGCGAGGAGCGTAAGCGACAAAGCAATCTCTAAAACAGGCATTTAACACAGCCTCGATGGAAGGAGAATTTTCCCTTTACCATGCCATAACTATTTAGCTTGATGCTTCCCCACCAGTTCCTTTACCTTTTCCGCGACTTGCATGGGTTTTATCCCGCTAAGCCCTGCATATTCTTCGCCGCCGGATTTTTTATTCACGTCCGGCGAAGTCAAAACCACGCCACGTTTGCCCAGGGGATGCCAACGAACCGGCCCGGTTACTCCCTGGGCCGGGAAGAGAGAAACCGTGGGTATTCCCAGGCCGGCTGCCAGATGCATGGGTCCGGTGTTGCCGGAAACAAACACGCTGGCCTGCGCGATTAAGGCTGCCAATTGTTTTAGATCCACCGGCTCGCTTAAAACCAGGGGCTGCGTCCCAGATTGTTTTGCCACGTCCGCCAGAAGATTCTGCTCTTTTCGGGAACCGGTTAATAATACCCGGAATCCATACTGACACATTAAAAGCCGCGTTAAGGAAGCATAATTCGATGGCAGCCAGTTGGCGGACGAGCCTCTGCCGCCGGGGTGAAGAATAATTAGTTTGTCTCCGGGCTTCCGCCCGGCACGCTGGTAATACTTTTTCGCCCATGCTTGGACGCGCGTTTCCACGACCATGCGGGGAGGAATTAATTCGGCCTCCACTTCCATGATCCTTACCAAATCGAGATTATAATCCGCCTCGTGTCTTTCCGCCCGGGCCCGGCTGTGCTTTACCTTGAGATTGTACAGGCAGGACCACAGCCTTCGGCCGGTTCCAATCCGGCGGGCCACTTTGGCATGGAAAATTGCCCAGGAAACGCGGAGATCGGGAAAGACCAGCAATGCGGTGTCAAAACTCTGCTCAACAATTTCCCGTTTAAGCCGTGCTAAACCTCTCCAGCCGGCATGCCGGCCCTTGGCATCATAAACCATTACTTGATCCGGCCCCGGCTGACCGCTGAGGGCCTCATGGGTATAAGCTGAAACCAACATACTTATCCGGGCTTGGGGAAAGGCTTTTTTTAAAGCTATACACACCGGCAGAGTCAAGATCGCGTCTCCCAAGGCATCAGTCCGGCATACAAGAATTTGCTTGGGTTTTCGCGCCAACTCTTTTGTGCTTGCCAATCCTAGCCTCATTTCCCTGGATAGCCATCCCCGGCGGCAATAATTTTAGCCGCCGCAGCTTCCAAGTCCGGAACAATCAGGTCCGGTTCAAGACTGACATTGAAACCCCGAGATTGGGTCTCCCTCCCGTAGCCGGTTAAAACCAGTATTGTCCGCAGCCCCTGTTTAAATCCGAATTCGATATCCGTGGGTTTATCTCCGATCACCCAGCTTTTAAACAGATCAACATTTCGCTCTTGGGCCGCGGTGAAAAGCATGTCCGGTCCGGGTTTGCGGCAATAACAAACCTTTACATATTCCTGGACCTTACCCTCCGGATAATGAGGACAGTAATAAATACCATCCAACCCGGCCCCCTCAACGGCCAGCAGTTCCTGCATGCGTTCATTCACGCGCTTTATATCCTGCTCAGTAAAAAAACCCCGGGCTACGCCGGACTGGTTGGTCGCTACGATTACCATAAAACCGGCCTGGCGCAGGGCCTTGATTCCGGCAGCCGCTCCCTTTAAAAGTTCAACCCCGGCCGGGTCTGCCAAGTATTCTCTGTCCCGAATTACGGTTCCGTCACGGTCAAGAAAGACAGCCTGATTTTTCATTTCTTTTTTCTCCTGATTCGTCCGAATTGCATATTAACCAGTTTTTTGTAAATTCCGTTTTTCTGCATGAGCTGCTGGTGCCGGCCGCGCTCTGCCACCCGGCCTTCATCCAACACCACAATCTGGTCCGCATGCTGTACTGTGGAAAGACGGTGGGCAATCACAAAGGTGGTACGGTGCTGCATTAGTTTATCCAGGGCATCTTGTATCAATCGTTCGGATTCGGTATCCAGGGCCGAGGTAGCCTCATCCAGAATTAGCAAAGGCGGATTTTTCAGGATCGCGCGCGCGATCGCGAGACGCTGGCGCTGGCCGCCGGAAAGCTTCACTCCGCGCTCCCCAATCATGGTCTCGTAGCCGTGCGCGGTTTGTATAATAAACTCATGGGCATGGGCCGCCAGAGCGGCCGCTTCAACTTCAACCTGCGAGGCTTGGGGACAGCCGTAAGCTATATTATTCCGGATAGTATCATTGAATAAGATTGTCTCCTGGGTTACCAGGCCGACAAGCTGCCGTAAAGATTTTATGGAAATACTCCGGATATCCCGGCCGTCAATCAATATGGCGCCCCCGGTTACATCCGCAAAACGGGGGATTAAATCCACCAAAGTAGTCTTGCCGGCTCCCGACCTTCCTACAATCGCCAAAACCTTTCCCGCCGGAACGGTCATCCGGATATTACGCAACACCAGTCTTTCCGGCTGGTAGGCAAAAGAAACATTGCGGAATTCTATTTTGGACTTGATAGCGCTGACAGTTTTAGCCGTTGGGACGTCTGTAATCGCCGGAGGAGAATCCAGCAGGTCAAATACTCTTTGGGCCGCAGCTAAAGCCTGCTGAATGGTATTGTTAACTCCGGCAATACTTTTGACCTGAGGATAGATCGAGAACAGCCCCGCCAGAAAAGCAAAGAACGTTCCTGCCGTGGATTGTCCCTTGATTACCAGAGTTCCGGATACGACAATCATCATGCAAATGCCGATCACTCCGATGAATTCCATGAGCGGGCTGGAGATAGCGGTTTTACGCAGAGCACGCATGGTTAAATCAAAATAATGCCGTATCTCTCTTTGGAAGCGTTTAATTTCCTCTTTTTCCATGGTAAAGGCCTTAACCACCCGGATGCCTCCAAAACTCTCATGCAGGACCGTGGTCACATCCGCCATCTTGGCCTGAGAGTCGCGGGATATCCGGCGTAGGGCTTTGCCGATATAAACGATGGGATAAACCGCCACTGGAAAAACTATCAGGGAAAGCGAGGCCAGCTTCCAGTCCAGATAAAATATCATTCCGACCAGCCCCAGGATATGCAACACTGATCCTAATAAGCGTCCCAATACACTTGAGACCGCTGATTGCATGAGGGTCACATCATAGGTAACCCGCGAAATCAAGAGGCCGCTCTGCTGTCCGTGGAAAAAACTCAATTCGCGCCGCAGTAAATGCTCATATAGCTGGTTGCGTATATCCATGGTAATGCGGTTTCCAAGGTTGTTGATAAGATAATCCTGTCCGTAAGTTGCCAAGCCTTTTATAAAATATGTCAATATTATAAGAATCGGCAGCAGCCGGAGGTAAAAAAGCGCCTGGGTATGATCAGGGTTGGCTAAAATTTTATCGATCACGGGCTTGAGCAGATACAAACCTAAGGCTGTCAATCCTGCGGTCGTAGCCAGACAAAAGATGGCGCTGGCCAGACGGAAAGTATAAGGTCTAACGTATTTTAACAGTCGCAGGTAAAGATTCATGTTATCGTGACACACCTTCTTTTTTGTAATGGATTAGTCATTTGCTTTTCCGCGCGTAGATATTTCATGCTGTTTTTTCAATCCCGCGAAAGCTAAAATATGCTACCCACGAAATGTAGGGGCGTTTAATTAAACGCCCCTACAACTGCCGGTGATGCTATCTAAGATATTACAATTTTTCCCAAAAGTTTAACATAAATTGCCTGGTTTCCCCTATAAAAAAAAGGCCGCGCTTATGGCACGGCCTTTTCCCAAAGAGTAACTTGATTTACGCCGGTCGAGTTTTTCCGATTACTGCGGGATGCGTATAACCACCTCAACCCGGCGGTTTTTCTTGCGTCCAGCCTTGGTTTTATTAGTGGAAATCGGCCGGGTCGGACCCCAGCCCTTAATGTCCAGCTGATAGTCCTGCACACTCTGCTGATCTACCAGGAAGCGCCGGACGGATTCCGCTCTTACCAGGGAGAGCCGCATATTAAGCTTGCGCGGCCCAGTGGAGTCGGTATGGCCATTAATCATTACCTCGGCGTTCGGCTCATCCTGGATCAAATATGCATTTTTAATTACCTTATCGAACATCTCGGCCGTTAAGTAGGCTTTGCCGGTACTAAAGAGAACACCACCGATTTTAATGGTCGTGCGGTTTTCGGTCAGGTAAACCTGCCCTTTGACCGGTCTGATGCGGTCCGATATCAGAATCTGATTCTCTTTTTTGTCTGTAATGGTAAGCTCGTACCGGTATGAAGCATTGTTGGAAGCTACGGTACCATCCTCGTCCTTGGCATCCCAGGCAAAGGCCTTGAAAAGAGCTTCCTGGGTATGATAAGAGCGTATCAATTTATTGGCGTCATTAAACACATCTAATTTCCAGTTTTTAACACTTTTCAAGGGTTGCTTGATGGAAAAATAGACTTTATCCGGGTAAATCTCATAGTTCTTACTGGTATAAAGCTTGGGAATGGTATCCACAATCACCAGTGTCCCTGCGATAATCTTGGTGCCTCCGGCTGCCAGCGTAAGTTTCAGGTTAAAAGGATACTGCTTTTTCGAAGATACTCTCTTGCCCTGACGAGTTTTCCCGTTCCATACAAAAGACTTGGGCGGGAAGCCTTGTCCCTTATAGGACTTGATGGTCCTGGTTTTTTTACTTTTATCAAGTATGCTCAATTTCCAGGATGCAACCTCACCCAGGTCATCCGGCAACTTGGGCACCAGGGTAATCGTCCCGGTAAAACCCACAAATTTCCCATGCAACTTGGGCACCTTGCCGGTCAGGGTCGGCCGGGGTGTCGGACGGGATGTGGCCGTGGCTGTTGGCGTGGGCGTATAAGGAAGCGCAGTGGCGGTCGGGGTCGGGGTCATGGTAAGTGTCACTGTGGGGGTTGGGGGAGCGACTTTCGATCCGGTGTGCCAATCGATGGATAACCGATGATTCCACTCCGGATTCTGGCCGGGATAGGTTCCTAATTCACGTCCATAATAAGCCCAGTCTATATTGATAAAACTCGTAAGCAGGGAAATCCCGGCTGTTGGATACCCCTGGTGAAGCCCGGTACGCAGCGCCACCAGACCGGAAAGGATAAATTCCACTCCAATACGCAGTTTGGAAAAGTTAATCTGAGCGGCGTTATTAGGAGTGTTCTTAAATTCATTATCGCCCTGCCAGTTGAGTTCCACCAAATCCACTGCCAGGGTGGCATCCAAATCCGGGAAATTCAGGTAATAAGGTTGATAGGCAAAACCGATTTTTAAATTCGGCACATGAACATCGCCCAGAACCCGCGTATACAGGTCGGCTATCACTAATGCAAAGGAAAACTCATTGGTTGGCTGGTATAAAGCTCCAATATCAAAACCCATCCCCCATTCCATTCCCATTTCAATATCATTTAAATCCAGGACATTCCGGTCTTCCTCTGCGGTTTTGGCCTGCTGAATGGCTTTAACAGAAATTCCGGCGGCTAAATATCCGAACTTGGGAATATCCCATCCCCAGCCGAAGGAAAAATTCTCGATTATTCCCAGGCGAATATTCCAGCTGGCTTCAGGCAATAGTATGGCTCCGGTTTCCAAAAAAGTATCCTGGAATAACCAGGCTCCGAAACCGTAATGCGGTTCAATATAGGTAAAACGTATCTCCGGTAAGAAGGTAAAATGCCGGAGGTGGATGCGCGTATGCGCAAGATTGTCAACCAATTCCGGAGATATGCTGCCGTCCATGAAATCGCCGACCGCATCCACGTTTCCCAGTAAATAAACCAGGTTATCAAAAGAGCGGGTATCCGTTCCAAATGTAAGGCCGGGGAAAGTAAAACGCCAGTGTTTAATCCGGGCCAAGCCGGCGGGATTGTAAAACAAGGCATTCTCATCATTAGCCAGAGCAGTAAAGGCCCCTCCCATCCCCATGGGACGTATGCCCTGGATGAATATCCGTTCCGTATTATCACCAAGAATAAACTGCTCCCGGCGAGTCTCACCGGCTGATGATAAGTATGGCCACCCTAACACGCATCCTAGTATAAAGACGGTTATTGCGCGAAGTATTCGGACAGGCATCAGTTTTCCTCCCTTGAATTACTGATCGGCTAATATCTGCCAATCATCAAATAAATCAATAATATCTTCGATCATTTCCTTGGATGAACTATTGTCAGCCGCGGTCTGAAGGCGAGCGAGGCCGGCATCAATATCACTCTGCATTTGCAACAAAAAACCGGCGGAAGGTTGACTGCCGCTGCTGTCCACTATCCACATGAATTCATCCGGCAGCGCTGCCAGAATAGCTGGAGGAATGGGAGGATTAAGATTATTCACCTCCGTTGATCCCTTGGTCAGCATTTTAATTTCAAAATCCGTGGAGATCGTTTGAATCTGAGCGGCAATTTTCATGATATAGAAAATTCCGGTATTAATATTCACTTTAATATCATTCTGCCGGTATGGTCCTTGGGTCTGTCCCAAGGCAATGGGATCCAGGGTATCAACCAATGTATTTAAAAGACTTATCAATGCATTAAGGTCGGCGCAGCCCCATTCTGTGGGTACGGCTAATTTCAGGTCTTCCAGATCTTCATCATCCATTTTGGAAATAAAAGAATTAATAAAATCTCCGAGACTGAAACCATGGGCTTTAAGATAGGCCTCGGCATACCCCACCCGGGCTTCGGAATCCTGAGGATTATGTTTGATGGCCAGGCGAAAATATTCAGCCGCATTAGCATAATCGCCCTGATCCAGGGCTGCTTTGCCATCAGCCACCAATACATGGCTGTTCGACTCCACACCATCATGATGCAGGCCGGAAAAAAGATTGCAGCCATTAAGTAAACCCAAAAGGATAAGAAAAAGGAAAGACTGTCGAGCCAGAGAAGTAATTGATTTCACAGTGCTTCACCTCGATTACCCAAATTTTTGTTATTATACCGCTAAAAATAATATTTTGTCAATTATAAGGTTTAACAATTTGTAAATACTATTCATTTTTAAAAAATCCACACCAAGGCCAGGGTTATGCCAAGATCACTTCCCATACGGCCGGCTAATACATCCATAGCGAAATCCGGACCAGCGAAGTACCGGACTCCGGCATAAAGACTTTCCTCTTCCAGCCAATCGGGCAGCGAGTCATAAATCAAGGCAATGAATAATTTCTCAGGATCAACCACTATTTCCCAGGCCGCCCGGGCGCCGAATTCCAGCCGCGAAACTGCTGCTTCTGAAGCACCTTCCCTCCCGGTTTGAAATTCCGCCAGAATTTCAACATGGATTCCAAAATAATTTAAAAAAGCTTCTATTGCCGGATCAGCCTGCAAGCTACGGGCTAAAGCCCCTAATTTTTTAGAGAATACTAATCCGGTTTGGATACGGTTTCCACGATAAATATTCTTCCGCTCCTCATCCGTCGTATGGTGATTCAGATATCTCCAACCCAGCAATGCGGATATCGCGGGCTGGGATTCTTTTCTCATTTCCGGAATCAGCAGGTATCGGAATCCCAGCCCAGCGGTATAACTCGCGCTCTGCACATTCACCCTGGTCATCAGCATTAATTCTTCCATGGCTCCCCATTCGAGAGCCGCGACAATTCCGGGAGAGGGACTTACCACCAGCCCCAGATTCACCTCGGTTTTACCTGCCGGCGGAATATAAGCCGATGGATAATAATAAGAAAACCATAATGGACAGGTGTCCTTTTGCGGAGATAACGCGGCCGGTTGCGCCGGGGCAGCTTGGATTTCCGGCGTAGGACTGGCAATCGGGTAGGGAACATCACCTGACGTCCGCTTCCCGGAAAGCAAATCATCATTATAATTATCATTTGTGGATGAGATTTCCGGTCCAGAAGCCGGCTCGGTATAAAAACAATCCACCGGCCCCGCTTCCAACAACTCAGAGGGGTCAACTCCGGTCAAGCTGGACGGTTCGCCAGACTCTGCTAAAGTCAGTCCGGGAATGGTCATAAATACTATCAACCATCCAAAAAAAATAACCCGCGATCTTCCCAAGGTTATAACCACCCTTTCCGCACAAAAATCCGGACTGTCATTCTCCTGCCACGCACAACTTGGATTTCCGAAACAGAAATCTGTTACGTCCCCATTTCCCAGGAGTTCAGATAGGCCTTTTGTTCTCTGGTAAGGCTGTCGATGGAAACCCCCATGGCACGCAGCTTTAGTTTAGCAATACTCTGATCAATCTCAGAGGGAACCGGGTAAACCTGCTGTGACATCTTCCCGGCGTTTTTCACCATATATTCAGCGGCCAGGGCCTGATTGGCGAAACTCATATCCATAACCGAAGCCGGGTGCCCCTCGGCCGCTGAGAGGTTGATCAGGCGGCCTTCGGCCAGGATATTAATCCGGCGGTTATTGGGCAGAGTATATTCTTGGACAAATTCCCGTATTCTGCGGGACTTTTTGGCTTTCCGGCGCAGTAAATCCAGTTGCAGTTCCACGTTAAAATGCCCGGAATTGGATACTATGGCTCCATCTTTCATGAGCTTAAAATGCTCGTAGCGGATAACATTAATATCCCCTGTCAAGGTTACGAAAATATCACCCAATGGCGCCGCCTGAGCGATAGGCATAACTCGGTATCCATCCATAACCGCTTCCAGTGCCTTCAAGTGATCCACTTCGGTAATAATGACTTTGGCCCCCATGCCTGCAGCCCGCCGCGCTACTCCCTTGCCGCACCAGCCGTATCCGGATACCACTACATTACGTCCGGCCAGTAACCGGTTGGTGGCCCGGATAATTCCATCTATCGTGCTTTGCCCCGTGCCGTAACGGTTATCAAACAAGTGTTTGGTCATGGCATCATTAACCGCCACAATCGGGTAAGCCAATACGCCCTGTGCCTCCATGCTCTTAAGCCGGATAACGCCGGTAGTGGTCTCTTCGGTTCCGCCTATGATATTCGAGATCAGTTTGGGACGTTGGGCCATAATTGTGGACACCAGATCAGCGCCGTCATCCATGGTAATATGCGGTTTCCGGTCCAGTACGGCATTAATATGCCGGTAATAAGTTTTATTATCCTCTCCTTTAATGGCAAAAACCGGTATCTTATGATCCCGCACCAAGCTGGCCGCAACATCATCCTGGGTGGATAAGGGATTGCTGGCACAAGCAATCACTTGAGCCCCACCGGCCTTAAGCGCAATTAGCAGGTTGGCTGTTTCCGTGGTAATGTGCAGACACGCTCCCAGCCGTACCCCTTTTAAAGGCTTTTCTTTCTGGAAACGTTGGCGGATAATCTCCAGTACCGGCATATCCCGGGCAGCCCACTCAATTCTCAGTCTTCCTTCCCTGGCAAGTCCAGGATTTTTAATATCACTCACTTCCATTCTCCTTTTCCGGTCATGCCGGTATGTTTAATTATTTATCCGTATCCCCGCAACAGGAACCAATCTGTTTTTTTTTAAATACGGAGCAACGGCCCGGCGCAGCATTTCCACTTTATCGGTCTTCTCCCAAGCAAACTCTGGGTGGCCGAAATGTCCATACGCCGCAGTTCGGCGGTATATGGGTTTACGAAGTTTAAGATGCTCGATGATTCCCTTGGGATTCAGAGGAAAGTGCTTACACACTAATTTTGAAATAACTTCCTCCGGAACCGCAGCCGTATCAAAGGTGTTTACCATCACCGATGTTGGTTCGGCCACGCCGATGGCATAAGATAATTGTACCTCGCATCGCTCGGCCAGTTTCGCGGCCACGATATTTTTAGCCACATACCGGGCCATATAGGCGGCTGACCGGTCAACCTTGGAAGGATCCTTGCCTGAAAAAGCGCCCCCGCCGTGCCGTCCCATACCCCCGTAAGTATCGACTATGATTTTACGTCCGGTTAAACCCGTGTCCCCATGCGGCCCTCCCACGATAAACCGCCCGGTGGGGTTAACATGATATTTAGTCCGGGTGTCAAGCAACGCTGCCGGAATTATCGGTTTTATAATATGCGCCTGAACATCCTTAAAAATACGCGCCTGGCTTACTTCCGGGGAATGCTGCGTGGAAACCACTACCGCGTCTACCCGGAGCGGCCGGCATTGGCAATATT
>DAOVYW010000118.1 GCA_030635415.1 Candidatus Firestoneibacteriota bacterium | reverse complement strand
TCCGTTCCACTTCATTGATGGTTTCACCGTTCCCACAGTACTGGAGCAATACATAACTCGCGGAATTCATTTTGTTCACAGCATAGGCGGTCTTGCGTACTCCCATTTTCTCAACCCGGGAAAACTCCCCATTCTTTTTTACCAGACTTTCCTTCAACCGCTCGAGAAGGTGGTCTATCTGCTCCTCACTAATTGCCGGCGGGAGTAAAAACATTGTTTCATAAGGCGTTTTCATTTTATTCTCATTTACCTCCATTATTGCAAACCTTCATTGGTTAACTTTAAGCAAAGCAGATTATCATAACTCGTTTTAATATGCAATGCTTTTTGAGCTTTTTTTTGCTTTTTTTCGCCCCCCCAAAGGCAGGCTGCTCCTATAAACCGGAAGCGATTCTCCTCCGCAGCTCCCTAACCCGCCCAGCCACATCCCCGGCCTGTGTAATACCCGTTATCATGGCAACTCTCCGCGCCCCATAACGTATAATTTCATCCAGATTATCCGGATTAATACCTCCCATCACTGTACAGGGAACTCGAATAGCCTGGATAATCCCACTCATACGCTCAGGTCCCAGGTAATCTGAAAAACCGGCTTTGGTCGAGGTTGGATAAAGCGGCCCGATATTTATGTAATCCGCACCCTGAAGTTCAGCCTGCCGGGCCTCGGCAAGATTATGGCTGGAAATCCCAATAATCAATTCCGGCGCCACGTTCCGAGCCGCAGCCAGGGGCATATCCTCACTTCCCAAATGAACGCCGTCCGCCTCAACTTCCAGGGCTATATCAAGATAATCATTGATAACCAGCAATACCCCGGCACGGGCGGTCAGCTCGCGAAACTGCCCGGCCAGCCGGCAGACCTCTCTCCAAGACTTATCTTTTTCGCGCAGTTGAACAATCCTGGCCCCGCCTGCTATCACCGCTTTACAAATTTCCAGACTGCTGCGGCCGGCGCAGAATTTTTCCGTGATCACAGGGTAGAGATCAATGGCTTCAAATCTTTTACGCCGTTCTTGTCTGGTCATGAAAATGTTTTGAATATCCGCATGATTTCTTCCTTAATGCATTAGGACGTGATAAATCACGCCCCTACTTTTTCAATTCTTTCACTTTCTTCCGGGCTCTCCGAATTTCCGCGCCGGATTGGGAAGAAGCATGCTGTATGAATTTTGTATAGGCCTTCCGCGCCTCGGAAATCCGGCCCAGGCTCTCACAACATACCGCTTTTAAAAAGAGCGCATCCGCCAAACCCGGATCCAATTCCAGGGCCTGGCCGGCATCCTCAACCGCTGCCTCATAAAGGCCCTGGGCCTGGAGCGCATTGGCCCGGTTGGTCCATGCTTCCGCGTCTTTGGGGTTAAGCTTAATGGCCTCATTGTAATCAAAAACCGCCTGGCCGTACTTTTTCTGTGCATGATAGGCATTGCCCCGATTAATATAGGCATCCGCATAAGCGCTTTTCGCATTGCTGTCAAGAGCCGAATTAATGTCCACAATCGCCGGATCCTGCTTTTCCCGGCCCTGGAGTATTTTATCCCAGGTTACATTGGTGGTATTTTTTCTGGAAAAGAAGAGCAAGGCCTGGGAATAATCAGAAATCGCCTGTTCGAATTTTTTCTGGCTCAGGTAAACATTGCCCCGGCCGGAATAGAACACGGCATCTTGGGGCGATAGCTTAAGCGCCCGGGTATAATCCGCAATCGCCCGCGTGTATTTTTTCTCCTTTAAATAAATGTTCGCTCTTTGAAAATTGGCATTGGCATGCTCGGGATCCAGCTGCAAGACCCGGTTAAAATCAGCCCACGCCAATTTATACTTCCCTTTGCCGAGGTGGGCCAGACCCCGGTTATAATAAGCCGCTGTCATTCCCGGAGTAATGGCTGTGGCCCGGGAATAGTCAGCTACGGCCATGGCATATTGATCCTGGTTTAGATATACATTTCCCCGGTTGTTGTAGGCCCGCGCATGGGCGGTATTTATCCTCACTGCCTGGGAAAAATCATCAATGGCTTCATTATACTTGTCTTGCATCTCATAGATCATGCCCCGGTCATAGTGGGCCTGGGCATGCCGGGAATTAAGGGTCAAAGTTTGGGTATAGTCGCTAATAGCCAAATCATATTTACCCCATGCATTGAAAGCCAATCCCCGTCCGTAATATGCTTCCGCATCCTGGGGATTCTTTTTTAAAAGCTGGGTATATTCAAAAACCAGGTGATCGTATTGTGCCTGGCGGGCGCTGGAAAGCGTTTTATTCGGATCGGCCAGCGCCGCTGTCCACCCGTAACCGGTTAACCCCGCCATTATGACCACCGACCATAAAACATTGTATCGCATAACCCAATTCCTCCTTAACCTAAATTTTTATTCCATTATAAGCCGTGGCGGCATAAAACCAGGACACGACGGAAGATGGTTGGGCTCGATGGCCGGCAGATGAATAATCCCCGCCTCACGATACAGCCGCTCTTCCAATTCCTCTCGTAGCATGGAACCTCGCAGCACCATACAATATGCGGCATACAACCCGTCCGCGGTCACCAGCCCCAAACGCATTTCCCTGGCCTGAACAGCCACTTCCGCCGGAAAAGCGGCGGACTGCTTCTGCGAGGGATCTTCCAGCCGGTAATGATTAAAGATCAGTATACCCTTCCATATCCGGCCGTCCTCTTCCTGGGCAAAAACCGCGTGTTGCAGAAGCAGCTGCAAATCGCCGGGCTGGCTTGGTCCGGAACGCCCGGCCGTATCCAACAGAATTTTTCCATAGCGGGTCTGCACCACCAGCAGGCCGGGGGATGACGCATACGGCCGGACTGAAAATCCCATACGCTGCAGCACCTCGGTTGTCACCCGCTTTAAATTTTCGCCATGTTCGAAAAGCAAGGATTTACCGCGCTGCAGCTTGCGGTATGCCTGAAAAAGCCGTTTTTGCTCGCGCTCGGAGGACTTTATGCGTTTCTCCATCTCTTCGATTTTTTGTTCCACCTGCTCTTCCCCGGGAATATGGTAAAGGTCCGACCAATCCGGGGCTATGGTTTTGGCCGGTATCCCCTTGGCTTCCTCAATCAATAAATCAATTCCTTGTTCCAGGGAAATTTTAGTCGGCGGCGGCAGAAGATGAAGGCAGTCTGAAATAAAACGTATCTTCATTCTTTCTGATCCGCTCTCGCGGTGCCGAACCCCAAAGCATAATGAAGCCGCCAGGGGCTTGCCATAACGGTTGGTGGCCAAGGGAAGATTCTGCCATAACACTTCCTCTTCCGGACCCAGTTTCTGATCCCGGCGGAGCCGCTCCTCAATATAATTGAGGCCGGCCGTGGAATTTAAATAACATTCCCATCCCGAGACCTGGCGGAGGTAATCTTCAAACTTTACTTCGCCCTCCACTAAAACCGTTTCGCCCCGGATCTCGGTAAACGAAAAACCTATGGGAGACCACTTGAGATTCGACCATTCCGGCTCCATGGAACCGTCACCAAAATAAAGGTAGGAACCAAAAGCCATGAAGGGAGCCATAATGCAATAAATCTCTCCCTTGGACATCATGAGATCAAAGAGCTCGTCACGCATGTTGACCAAACGATGTTTGTCCAGACGTGAAAGCCGGACCAAAGTTGCGCGATCCAGGCTCGGCAGGTTGATAATAACCACGTCGAAATCCGTCAGGTTCGGCCACTCGTCCAGCCAACCCACTGTGGTTACTGTCCGGGATGCTTCCGCCCCTATCACCAGGACACGACGCTGTCGGGAATCAAGACGGTAAAAATCGCGTCCGATTTCTTTGGCCTGCCATCCGGCGCCGCTTTCGGCTACCATCTGGGCGATATTTTGAGAGCGAACCTTGCGGCCGTACATACTAGACTCCTTCACATGTTTACATGCTTTCCGGAGCAGAAATCCCGAGCAGCGAGAGCCCATTATGGAGCACGACCCGGGCGGCATCGATCAGCGCCAACCTGGCCCGGGAACACGGGATGTCCGCGGAATTCAGTACCCGGCATACAGTATAGAAACGATGAAAAGCCGCGGCAATATCCCGCAAGGCAAATGCCAGGCTATGGGGTTCCAGAGTGTGCACGCAGGTTTCTAACACTTCTGGAAATGCCGCCAGTTCGCGCGCCAGAGTTGTCTCCTCCGGCAGGGAAACCTCCACGGCCTTGACCGGCTCCCCCACGGCCGGCAAATCAAAACCATCGGCCGAAGATTTTTTAAGTATACTACATATCCGAGCATGAGCATACTGAATATAAAACACCGGATTGTCTTCAGTATGCCGGCGGGCCAGGTCCAGATCAAAATCCAGGTGGGAATCCGTGCTGCGCATCAGGAAAAAGAAACGCGCTACGTCCTTGCCAACATCCTGGAGCAGATCAGTCAGGGTGACAAGCCGGCCGGCCCTTTTGGACATTGCCACCGGCTTGCCGCCTTCCCAAAGATTTACCTGCTGTACAATATGAACCTTAAAAGCTTTGGGAGCGCATCCCAGTACCTGCAAGGCCGCGCGCAGACGGGCAATATAACCATGATGATCCGGCCCCCAAAGATCCACCAGTTCCGTGTATCCGCGCTTTAACTTATTCCAATGATAAGCGATATCCGCCGCCAGGTAGGCCCAATCCCCGTTCGCTTTCCTGAGAACCCGGTCCTTGTCATCTCCCAAATCAGTGGAGCGGAACCAGAGGGCCCCCTCCTTTTCGTAAAGATAGCCGCGGGTTTTCAACTCCTCCAAAACCGCCTCAATTTCGCCGGAGACATGCAAATCCAATTCATGAAACCAGTTGTCAAAATCCGCTCCCAAGTCGGACAAATCCCGGCAGTGTGAGGCTATTATGCGGTTTACGCCCTGTTCCGCGAAAACTTTGGACACAGTGTCTTTATCAAGCTGCTCCCAGGAGTTTTCCCGCTCGGCCGCAATCCCGGCTGCCAGTTCTTTTACATATTCCCCCTGGTAACCGTCCTCCGGGAAATCCACTACCTCCCCCCGGGACTCTTGCCAGCGGGCATATAATGACCGGCCTAAAAGCTGAATCTGCCTGCCCGCGTTATTAACGTAATATTCCCGGCAGACTTCCAGGCCCTGGCTTTTTAGGATACGCGCCAGGGAATCTCCTATGGCCGCAGCCCGGGCGGAGACAATATTCAGCGGCCCGGTAGGATTGGCTGAAACATATTCCAGCAGCACCTTCCGGCCAACACCCCAATCCGAGACCCCATAAGCGAAACCGGCTGAACGTATATTCTCCAGTTCGGCCTGAAGCACTGCCGGGTTCAGGCGCAGATTCACAAATCCCGGCCCGGCGATTTCCACTCCGGCCAGCAGTTCCGGGTAATCCTGCAATTTGGCTGCCAGGGCTTGCGCGATTACGCGTGGAGCTTTGCGTGCCGGCTTAGCCCATTGCATGGCCAAATTGGTGGCATAATCCCCGTGCATGGCCGCAGCCGGCCTTTCCAATCCCGGCTCCATAGGCACTTCGGACGGCAATACCCCCTCCTGCTGCAGCTCCTTTACCGCCCGATTCAATAAATTCAAAATGCGTGCTTTAATGTACATCATTCCAATAACTCCCCGTAATCTTCTCCAATAACCAGGGTAAGTGTAGGATAAGATATTTTATCCGAAATTTTGTGTATGCGCCCCTCGTCGAGGTTAAGTATGGCAGCCATGCTCCGGGCCCACGGCAGGTTTTTTGAATTGGTTTTTATAATGGTATAGGCATAGTCAAACGAGGGCGCATTGGTAATATTATCCGCGGAGATCAGAAGTTTTTGCTTTTTCAACTTTTCTGCCAGGCATCCGGCTACGCCGGAAGCTCCGCAGCCGTTTAGTATCCGGATTATTGGCTGCTGGCCGGCCGGAAGCGAAAACGGGGTCGGGGCAGCCTTAATCTCAGGCTTAATTTTTGGAGCAGGTTTTTTCTCTTCCTCCCGGGCTTTTACCTCCACCCGGGATTCCTTCTGAGACCCGGCCGCAGGGCTGGACTTTTTGCCGGGAGGACGTCCCAAATCTTCCACAACTTTTTGAACTCCCAAGGCGTCAGGCTGCCAATAAGACTTCCCTTTAATATAAACCGCCCGGCCCGGTAATATTGCCTGACGCCAGGACCTTCCGGCCACGCCTCTGATTTCCATGGCTAGAAAAATTGCCGCCGGCAAGGACAAATCCATCTCTACTTGATGAATAAAAGAATAAAAGGCGCGGCAAGTGCGCGGCAGCTGGGAAAAACGCATAATCTGCATCATAAAAGCCTTTAGAAACTTTTGTTGGCGGCGGATGCGCCCGATATCGCCCTCGCGATCGTGACGAAAACGTACATAATTAAGGGATTGGCGGCCGTCCAGGAGCTGATATCCCGGTTCCAAATCAATGTTCACCCCGCCGGCCTGATCTTTATAACACATACGCTTAATCACATATAAAGGCACGCCTCCTAAAGCATCCACCAGCTTGATAAAACCGGAATAGCGCAAATGCACCACATAATGGATTTTCAGTCCCAGCAGATTTTCAATCGAGGCGCGCGTCATGGCCATGGCATAATCACGGCTTCCCAGGGCATTACCGTAAGCATAGACCGCGTTTATCTTCATGGGGCCCCGCTTGGGCAGCCGGATAAGCGTATCCCGGGGTATGGAAAGCAGGGCCAGACGGCGCGGCAAGGGCCGCCAATGAATAAGCATGATGGTATCCGTGTGTTTGGAATAATCCACATCATCCGTACCCAGCACCAGGATATTCAAAGAAACCGCTGAAAGATAAATCACCCCAAATACCAGCAAACCCAGAACCAGAAAACGTAACAACGAACGGCCGGCCGGAAGATCTCCGGCCGGAAGCGCTTCCCGGCCCTTGAAAAACAAAGTCCACTGTATTGGTTTGCGCTGGAACCGGTTTCGCCGGTTTGAACAACGTCTGCTTTTCCGCAGCATTAAATAAAACAACTCCTTGAGTTTTTTATTGCACTGGCCCGCTATCTCCGTAACAGATACCATTCAGAACTTTTTAGCATTATATAGAACTCCGGGGAGATTATGAAGGATAATTTTTATTTTGGAAGCAGAAATTTCAGGAGTGAGCCGTATGTCGGTTCGGACACAACCCGCGACTGACTATTTACCCCTTTAAATATTATTTTCTTGACGAAAACGATGACTTTCAGTATCAAAACATCATCTAGTGTCATGTCTCACAAGTACTTGGAATTTATATTTTGTCATTCCGGCATGCTTTAAGCCGGAATCTGTAGAATTTATCAGTAAAAAACAATGCTTTTCTGGACCCCGGCCTGTCCTGCCTGTCCTGGATGCTTTTGTCCAGGGGATGGTTTAGTCCAGGGCTAAAATCATGCCTGCCGGACTTTGTTGTC
>DAOVYW010000229.1 GCA_030635415.1 Candidatus Firestoneibacteriota bacterium | reverse complement strand
GGCGGACGGGTTACAGTATTAAGCTGAACGCGATTTGGTCTGATAAGTTCAACCCCTTTCGCGAGCTTATCTACCTCGGACTCTGAATCTGTATAACCGGCAACCAGAAATATCTCCAGCCAGAACTGCCCTTGAAATTTCTGGCGAAAGTGGATTAAACCGGTCAGCATTTTTTCAAAGAGAATATCCGGGTGGGGACGGTTCACCGCCCGAAACATGGCTTCATCACCAGCATCTAATGAAGGAATGACCAGATCGGCATTCAGTAACTGTTTCCGAACCTCGTCCTTCCATAGCATGGATCCGTTTGTCAAAACAGCCACCGGAATATCGGTCATTTCTTTGATTCTGGCTATCAGTTCTTCTGTCCGGGAAAAGAGTGTTGGTTCGCCGGACCCGCTGAGAGTAATATAATCCGGCCGACTGGAAAGCCTGGCCTTAAGTTCCCGCAGGACCTCATCCAGCAACACCCATTCTTTTTGTTCGATGGTCTTACAAGTTGTGCGTCCAAGTTGACAATAAATGCAATCGTAGGAGCATGTCTTGAACGGCACAATATCCACGCCCAACGATCGCCCTAGTCGACGCGAGGGCACAGGGCCGAAGATGTAGCTCATTTCAAGTCCAAGGATTTAAACTTATTCAGCACCGGCATGATCATATTCCTGCCCCATTATTTATTTTTAGTTACCACTTCAATCACTTTTTCACCTATATTTTGCATCGCTGCTTTTGCCGGAGACCGGTGACTGGTTTCAACGAATGATTTGCCGGCATCGCTTAATTCCATTACTACCGGATCAAACGGCACTTTTCCTAAAAACCTCACATTCATCTCTTCCGCCAAATTTTCACCTCCGCCGGTCTTGAATAAATCAATCCGGCTGCCGCATGTCGGGCAAAGGAATCCACTCATGTTCTCTACCATACCTACCACCGGCAAGGAGATCAAGTTGCAAAAGGCGACACATCGCCTGACGTCCTCGATTGCCAACTCCTGCGGCGTAGTCACAATAACAGCCGCCGACGGCGAACCGGCCAGCTGTGCCACGCTTAGTGGTTCATCACCGGTACCGGGTGGCGAATCAATCACTAAACAATCCAACTTTCCCCAAGCAACATCTTTTAAAGACTGCCGGATAAATGAATATTTCATGGGCCCTCGCCAAACAACCGCATCAGTTCTCGCCGGCAGTAAAAAGCCAATGGACATAACCGACAAATTTTCGCTTACCCTAACCGGTTCCATTTGGTTGTTATTAACACGAATTTTAGCGTCTTCCAGGCCAAAAAGTTTTGGGATACTTGGTCCATGAATGTCTACATCCAACAGGCCTACTTTCTTTCCTGCGCCGGCCAGAGACCGGGCTAGATTGACGGCAACCATGCTTTTGCCCACTCCGCCCTTTCCCGATAGCACCAGTAATTTCATGTCTATTTCCTGCATTCGACCCTGAAGCATTAATTCCTCAAGCTGTTTTTCCGATTCATCCGCCTGGCGGGAATTGGGTTTCATTTCTGTTATTCTCCTTATTATTGAATTCATCCAAACCGACGCTCTCCGGGCAGGTATTGCTTACCTTAACCGTCATAAGCATTTCTCCCTCCCTGGCGCTTTCGCTAAAAGCTTTTCCCAAACAATTAAATATCTCATCACACTCTCCACTTACCTGCGTACTCATATTGCCTATTTGTACATGCAACGGGCCGCTTTGTAACTGTTGAATAAATCTCTGAATCGGCTTCGCAATATGTTTCCGGCGCAAGGGATATAAACTCACCTCAGCCTGGATTTTCATGGGCGCACCTCCGCAACAATAAAAGCCCCTCCCGACTTATCTCCACGAGATTCTATATTCCGGCCGGCACTATATATCCGGACAGTACCATAAGGCTGCAACAACTCATTAAGCTCGTTTGCTGAAAACATACGACCGGAATAATAAGGTTCTTCTTTTCGGTCAAGGCGTTGGCGATTTAATGGATCCAATTTATTCAGCGTACCGATAATGACGCGGCCCCGGGGCTTTACGCAGCGAAAAATTTCCGCGACCGCGGTTTTGACATCAGCTATAAATTCCAAGCTGGTTATGACCGCCGCCACTTCAAAGGTTTTGTCCCTGAAGAGCAAGTGGCAAGCATCCGAGACTTCATAGCGGCAACCGGTGCATGGATAAGACCTGGCTATTGCAATCATCTCCGGCGAAAGATCAATGCCTGTAACCTCGTACCCCTGAGCTGCAAAAAAACGGCTCCAATGACCGGTCCCGCAGCCTACATCCAGCAGCCGGTCTCCCGGCAAAGGACGCGGGAGGCACTCCAACACTGCAGATTTTTCTTGCTGATCATATTGTTTGCCCCGGGGCGTGTCATACCACCGCTCATATTCTCTGGCGATTTTTCCAAAATCAAAAAGAGAATGCATATCCCCGCTCATGCCGCGCGGCATATTTCACCACTTTCCCGGACATAAATACACGCACCTGCCCCCACCTTGTTTCCCGCATCCCCATGCTGTCACCCTATTCTATTCAATTACTTTTTACTCTTAGTTTCCAACTCCTCAATACGCTGCCTAATCTCTCTCAGCGCACCTGTTCTAAAATATCCTAATCTATTTTCCAACATTGAAGTTTTCCATCTCTACCGCAGTTCCAGTCAGAATATTATTTTTTCCTGACGAATTATACCGCCTATATGTTCCCTGGCATAGAGCTTTTTATGGACTCTCAGGATGACAATTTAAGTAATTTCCAGCATGTTTGTGATGCACTCCCAACGGTGGGGGCAGACTGGTTCCTAAGTGGATTACATATGTACAACTTGACCTTGTTTTGGATGTGTTAAGTCCGACAGGCTCCTAGCATACATAGGAAGACAGAAAGATGATAAAATCAGAGGGCCGGTAAAGCCGGCGTCAGCATTTCCAGCAAGCGGGTCATCACTTCCGTGGCTTTTCCAGGCAAAAATACATCCGTAATCTTACTGGTGTATACCGTCGGTTCGAGATTAACCTCAATAATAACGGCTCCATTCTGTTTGGCCAAATAAGGAATCCTGGCTGCCGGCATAATCTCGCCGCTGGTACCGATTAATATCAAAACCTCGGATATTTCCGCTTCCCGGATAGAATTGGAATTGGCAGGTTCCGGAATTGGTTC
>DAOVYW010000030.1 GCA_030635415.1 Candidatus Firestoneibacteriota bacterium | reverse complement strand
TTAGTTCAGTTTAATGTGAGAGTCAACAATAGTTATCATTAGGAGGAAATAATTGCAAATGATTTCAGTTTTTTTGTGGCATGCAGTAAGCACCGCGTTTCATCCGGCATCCGGTTTATACTATTAACGTGCGTTAGGGGAAGTCAACTCCGTCCCCCCGTTTCACTCGCGCGTGAATCCTGCGTATAATAATTTGCATAATAGCAGTCAGTGGGACAGCCAAAAACACGCCCACAATCCCTAACCAGGCACCCCAGACCACAAAGGAGAGAATCACTAATAGCGGATGAAGCTTCAACTTGTCTCCCAGTATTTTAGGCTGGAAGACCAAGCTCTCCAAGACCTGAATCAAGGCCCAGACACCCATCACGCCCAGGATATACCAAAAATTATGATGTGTTATCCAGGCCATGATCATAGCCGGCAGAAAGCCTAGAATCGGACCCAAATAAGGAATAAAGCTCATTAGGCCAACTATGGCACCCAGCAACAAAGCATGATTGATGCCCATGATCCAGAACGCCAACCCGGCCACGATGGCATTGCACAGCGCAATGAGAAATTGACCCTGGATAAAGTTTTTTAAGACCAGGCCTAGTTCTTGGAAAAAAGTAAGTTGGGGTTCAAAATGCATGGGGGACGACATAATTACTCCCATACTGAATTGCGAAACCAATAGCTTCGCGTCATGATTATGCGTTGGGGGCATAGCCACACCATTTTCAGTAAATGCGTAAGGCAGATATTTGCGGTGTTGTCCTCGTTTTAAGGTCACAAATTGTGACCTTAAAGCGTCATTTTCCACCTAGGTTATTTGGAACATAAAATCCTCAGGGAATCTATCTTTGTTTCTTTTTACAGCCTGGTTAAACACCAAAGCTGGTGTTCTTTATAAAATCCCCCTTAGTCCCCTTTTTTGAGAGGCTGTGTCATAATGCCTGTTTTAGAGATTGCTTTGTCGCTTACGCTCCTCGCAATGACAGAAAATCCTTTAAAAATAGTCATTGCGAGCGACCGAAGGGAGCGCGGCAATCACGTTTTTCGAATTGTGACACAGCCTCTTAAAAGGGGGAAATTTTCATCATTAATATCATAAGTCGACGATAAAGTCCGCCAGGCTCAAGGGGGGACGTTTAATTAAACGCCCTTACATCTGTCGTCGACATACAACAAACGGCTAAAATCATGCCGGAATGACAGCTAAACAGCGCTTTTAGTATTGTGAGCGACCGGTTACTTTTTTCAGGCCTTGGGCTTCCGGCTGAAGCGGCGGCTGAAATCCCGCAACTCAGGGGGAATCTTGATTTCCCGCGCCTGCGGATCAAACTTTGGAATATCAATCACGGGAAGCCGGGGGAAAAAACGCTCAAAAACCTGGCGCGTGTCCTTGGCCATGACGGGTGTGGTAGATATAAATCGGTTGTAAAACAGGGCATTGACCGCAATACGGCGGGCATGCAGGGCTTCCAGGGTCAGCAGCGTATGATTGATACTGCCCAGTCGGCTTGAGCTTACCACCAGGCAGGGATACTTTCTCTCGCTGATGAAGTTCAGGATGGTATATTGGGCATAGAGGGGAACATTAATTCCACCCACGCCTTCCATCAAGACTACGTCAAAGCTGCGGCTTAACTTAGCCATGGCGGCATCGATAACCTCGGGGTTAATCCGCTGGTTTTCCCGGTCAGCGGCCAAATGAGGCGAGCCGGGAAACCGGAAGCAGTAGGGACAGGTAATTCCATCTTCATCCCACTTGGTCCACTCCTGGCCCATAATGGCACGGTGCAGTCGCAGGTCCGGAGAAAAACCCCGGGCCCCGGTCTGGACGATTTTGCTGGTTATCACGCGCATGCCCTGCTCCTGCAGAGCCCGTCCCAGGAGACCGGTTACATAGGTTTTACCAATACCGGTGTCAATACCTGTGATGAATATTATCCCCATTATTTCCTCTTTCGTTTGCGTATCGCATAGACTGGGGCAAAATGTTTTTGCAAAATCCAGGTTATCCGGAAACCAGTATAGAAAAAATCCATGCGGTACGTCAATGATAAACATACATCCCCTAAAAACAAAAGCCATCGGCTATAAAGACAGCCTCACGTCACGGAATCGTCCCAAAATCAATTACCCTGTAGCATGCCCTAGCCCCCTTTTCTGAGGCTGTGTCACAATTTAAAAAACGTGATTGCCGCGCTCCCTTCGGTCGCTCGCAATGGCTGTTTTTAAAGGATTTTCTGTCATTGCGAGGAGCGTAAGCGACAAAGCGATCTCTAAAACAGGCATTATGACACAGCCTCTCTAAAGGGGGAACTCAATACGGCGGTAGGAGCGTTTAATTAAACGCCCCTACACAAAGCATATACTTGCCTCTCTTCTGGCAGTCACTCGCAATAACTTTTTTCTATTTTGTTTTCAGGGTGAATAATATTACGAAAAAACCTTGACAGGGTTTTTCTCTCCTTTCTATAATTTATGTTGGGTGGCTTAAACGGCTGACGGCCGGAGCTTTTTTCTCGGGAAAGACTGCGCCGGCGGCAGTCCATATTCGAATATACCGGGAGGTTACTTATGCTCAAAGATTACCGCACGGAAAACATCCGGAATATCCTGCTGGCCGGGCATGGCCATGTCGGCAAAACAACTTTGAACGAATCATTGCTTACGGCGGGCGGCGTTTTGAAAGAACCGGGCTCTATAGATAAAGGCACAACGATTTCCGACTTTGACGAGGAAGAAATTGCCCGCAAAGTATCTCTCCGAACTACCATCAGCTATGTTGAATATCAGGACCGTAAGTTGAATTTCCTCGATACCCCGGGTTCTCCGGATTTCATAGGGGAAATCCGGGCGGCCTTGCATGTCGTGGATTCTGTGCTGCTGGTGGTAGATTCCGAAGCCGGGATGCAGATCGAGGCCGAGAAACATGCTCGTTTAGCCTCGGAATTCAACGTGCCCTGCGCAGTCTTTGTGAATAAAATGAACAAGGAAAACGCGAACTTCGAAGCTGCTCTTGAATCTATATCCCAAAAATTCGGAAAACCCACGGTTCCGGTCTGGCTGCCCTTGGGATCAGGCAGCTCTTTTACCGGGATTATCGACCTGCTTAGCATGAAAGCTTTCAAATTCGAGGCCGGATCTAATACCCCGATAGTGAGCGAAATTCCGGCGGATCGAGAGGCGGAAGCAAAAGCCGCCCACGAACATCTGATTGAGTCCGCGGCTGAGGGCGATGACAGTCTGACCGAAAAATTCCTGGACAATCAGATACTAACCAGCGACGAGATCGCCAAAGGGCTTAATGAGGTTATTATTGCCGGCAGATTTATTCCGGTAACTTGCGGCTGCGGTAATTTGCCGGCCTGTGCTTCCGCGCTTCTGGATTTTATGATATTCGCCCTTCCGCATGCCGGACAACGTCCGGCAACCGAGAGTTTCACGCCCGGAGCCGAGGATCATCCCCTGACCAGAGAACCCAAGCCGGAAGCTCCCTTTTCCGGCTTTGTTTTTAAAACCTTAATAGATCAATATGCCGGAAAATCCTCCTTCTTTCGGGTCCTTTCCGGAACGGTCAGTGCGGATCAAGACGTTTTAAATGTGAATGTCAACCGGAAGGAACGCTTCAGCCATATCTATGCCATACAGGGCAAGAAAACCATCGAAGTTCCTCAGGCCGTAGCCGGCGATATTATAGCCGTGGCTAAACTGGACGCCACCCGGACCGGGCATACTTTTGCGGATCCGGGCCAGCCGATTCAGTACCCGCCCCTGAGCATGGCCCAAGCGGTCTATTCCATAGCGGTCAACGCGGTAAAAAAAGGCGATGATCAAAAAATGGCTACTGCCCTGGCCCGGTTGTGCGAAGAAGACCCCACTTTGACTTTTCACTTTGAACCTGAGACCCGGCAATCCCTGCTCTCCGCCCTGGGAGACCTGCAGATTGACATCACGCTGGCAAAATTGAAAAAAAGGTATAATATCGAAATCGAACGCAGCGTTCCCCGCGTGCTTTACAAGGAAACTATTCAAAAAAACTCGTCCGGACACCACAAGCATAGAAAACAGTCCGGCGGCCATGGTCAATTCGGGGAGGTCTACCTTGAGCTTGCGCCCCGGGAACGAGGAGCAGGTTATCATTTCGAGGACAAAACAGTAGGCGGATGTATTCCCAAGGGATATATTCCCGGCGTGGAAAAAGGTGTAAAGGAAGCTCTGCAACAGGGTGCGGTCGCTAAATACCCGGTGATCGACGTCAACGTAAAAGTAACGGACGGTTCCTACCATGATGTGGATTCCTCGGAAATGTCATTTAAAATCGCGGGCCGCAAGGCTTTTTTAGATGCCATGCAGAAGGCTTCACCCATTCTGCTGGAACCGGTCATGCAGGTTAAAATCCATGCCCATGAGAGTTATATGGGCGCCATTACCAGCGACTTGAACTCACGGCGGGGACGGATTCTGTCCATGGGCACCGGACAGATTGAAGCGCATATCCCCCAAGCCGAACTTCAGGCTTACTCCAAAGATCTGAAATCCATGACCTCGGGAACGGCTTCTTTTGAAATGGATTGCTCCCATTTCCAGCCCATTTCCGGCCGGGTGGCCGATAACGTCATCAAGCAAGCGGCCATTCTGCACGGCGAGAGCAAAGAGGAAGATTGAAAATTATATCGTAACTTCCCAGCCTTCCCGGGCAAGTTCCGCCCGGGAAAAGAGTTTTCGGGCCGGAACCAGAATTTTTCTCTCCAGAAAACGGTCGGAATGCATTTGATCGTGATGAAAAAAATGGAGCCGCTTGACTCCGGCCGCCTGGGCCAACTCTATTCCCTTGACCCAGGTACTGTGTCCCCAGGTTTTTCTACCTTGCGCGTACTCCTCCGGAGTATACTGCGCATCGTAGATCAGCAGACTGGCCCCCTGGCAGAGTTCAAGCACATCTTGATTCCAACCGTTCTCGGAATGTTCAAAGTCAGTGGCCAGAACAAAACTTCTGGCACCCTGGGCGAACCGGTACATATTCCCGCTTCCGGGATGACTCATAGCGCACGAGGTCACCACAAGATCATCCACGCTTATGTTTTGGCCGGGTTTGGTTTCTTTAAAAATATGTTGGCTGGGCATTTGATCGAACTCCACCGGAAAAGTAATAAACTCCTGTTGGCGCTTCAAAATCTCGGCCAAGCGCGAAGGGCCATAGTGGGTAAACCGGTTTCCGGGAATAAAATTCGGCAGAAAAAAGGGAAACCCTTGCAAATGGTCCCAATGATAATGCGTCCAGAAAAAAACCGCTTCCCCTTTTCCCCTTCCAAAAGCCTGGGGCATTAAATCATTGCCCAGCAATCGCAGACCCGAACCGCCATCCACGATATACTGCCGACCACCGGCCCGGATTGAAAGACAGGTAGTGTTTCCGCCGTATTTCATGGTTTCTTTACCCGGAGTGGGAAGCGAACCCCGGACACCATAGTATTTAATAATCATTTCATCCCTCCCATAGGGGTCACTATTATCAAGCACATTTTCTCACATCCAGCCGACTCGCCGCCAAGATCAATGCCAGGACGGATTTCCCATCCTTAATGGTTCCCTTTTTGATCATAGTTGAGATACCGGCCCATGGCGTAATTTCCACGGTTAGTAATTCATCCGCATCCAACTTCGGCTTTCCCCGGCGGCGCAGGTCTTGGGCTAAAAATAGATGAATGCGTTCCCGGGTAAACCCCGGGGAGCTGTAGATGGTAAGCAATGGCTCCAGCCGCCCGGCCTGATACCCCGTCTCTTCTCTTAATTCACGGGCCGCCGCTTCATGTGCCGGCTCCCCGCGCCCTACCAGTCCGGCCGGTATCTCCCACAGTGTCCGCTGGACTGCATAGCGATACTGTCGAATCAGTATCACACGCTCTTGGGGTAAAACCGGAACCACCGCCACGGCCGGACAATGATCCACCACTTCACGAATATGCCGGCCGCTCCCGGGAACACTAACCTGGTCTACATAAAGATTAAGAATTTTTCCCCGGTATATTACCCGGCGTTGTATTTTTTTTTCCCGGAATTCCGGCTTCAAACCGCCTCGACTCGATCGACTTCCGGCACTATCGCCTTGAGACGCACTTCCACCCCTTGCTTTAAAGTCACAGCGGCCATCGGGCAGGAAGAACAAGCTCCCTTGAGTTTAAGTTTCACCACATTTCCTTCTATCGCCACCAGTTCCAAATCCCCTCCATCGGCTTGTAAAACCGGCCGGATGCTCTCTAAAGCTTCCTCCACTCTCTCCCGCATTCCTAAACCCCCTTTTCTCTTTTTGTCATGATTCCGGCACCTTAATTAAAAAACAAACTGTCGCGGCCGGTCCCGGCTCAGCCACAAATTCAAAAACCAGTTCATATTTACCGGCCCGGTCTAATTGGACCCATCCCCGCAGATCTTTGCCCGGACCGGCCTGCAAAGTCACTTGCTGTTCCCGGGCGCCACAGGAATCAATTACTCTCAGACGGACGAACGGCACTTCTAAGATTTTATAATCACGGCTCTGAATACGCAAGCCTATTTGTGTTTCCCCGATACTTAATTTTCGCGACAGGGGATAAAAAACCAGACAGTAATCATCTCCGCGCTGGACATAATTTGTTCCGCGACAGCCGAAAAATAACATCATAGCTAAAAGCAATAGCGTTGGCAGAACATATGGTAAACGCCGGATCATGGAGCTCCCCGGGCTAAAACGAACACTCCTTCATCTGCCAACCAGTTGGCCCCATACTTTATTCTGCCGGATCCCGAAGATCGCCGGCTTAAAAGACATAGGCTTTTAATGATTTGGATGTTCTTTTTTTTGCAAAACATCTTAAAGTCCTTAATCGTCAGCAAATGGATGTTCGGAGTATTATACCATTCCGCGGGCAGCTTAATAGTCTGGGGCATGCGGCCGGTAAAAAAATACCGCGTCCGGACCTTCCAGTACCCAAAATTCGGAAAAGATACTATTACTTTTTTTCCCACCCGCAGCATTTCGTTGATTACAAAATCAGGCCGCGGAAGAACTTGCAAAGTCTGATTCAAAATCACGTAATCATAAGTATCTTTCCCGTAATCAGCCAATCCTTCGTCAATATTCCCTTGAAAGACCGAAAGCCCTTTATGAATACACTCTATAACTGCCGCTTGATTAATTTCCACGCCCCGGCCCTGTACCCCCCGTTCCTTAATCAGCCGGAGCAGCAATTCACCTTTTCCGCAGCCCAAGTCCAGCACCCGGGTTTCCGGTTCAACCAGGGAAACAATTGAATCGTAGTCAGAAAGCAGTATGTTTTCCCGCAGACGTTTCCGGATCACGCCGCACCCGGGTTCTGGTATAAATTATCCAGAAAACTGGTCACTACCTGGCTTAGCGGCTGGGAGGGAATAAGAAAAGCATCATGTCCGGAGGCCGATTCGATTTCCACGTACGAAACATCTTTATTGTTTTGGCGCAGGGCTTTTACAATTTCTTTGGACTGACCAGAAGGAAAAAGCCAATCAGAAGTAAAAGATATTATCAGACTTTTGGCCTGCACCCGTACGCAGGCGCGTTCCCAGGAACCTTGGCCCCAATCTTCCGCGGCATTATAATAATCCATGGCTTTCGTAATATAAAGGTATGAATTAGCGTCAAAACGCCGGACAAAACGCAAACCCTGGGCGTGCAGATAATTTTCCACCTCGAATTCACGCGTTAATTCATAACTATATTCCGTTTTGTTCTGGAGGCGTCTTCCAAACTTGCGGTTCATGGATTCCTCTGACAGATAGGTAATATGTCCGATCATGCGGGCAATCCCCAAGCCGGTCTCCGGCCGAGCCTCTGACGAATAATAATCTCCGTGGCGCCAATTCGGATCAGAAATAATAGCATGGCGCCCCACCTCATGAAAAGCAATGGCTTGGGGAGAGAGTTTCGAGGTCGAGGCGATAATAATGGCGGAACGGGTCTTTTCAGGATAGCGCAGGCACCACTCCAAGGCCTGCATGCCCCCCATGGAACCGCCGGCCAGCGAAAGCAGGCATTCAATGCCTAATTGGTCCAGCACCAGTTTCTGGACTTTCACCATATCGCCGATCGTTAGCATGGGAAAGGTCACGCCAAAGTGGCGATTGGTCTCGGGGTTTATAGCTGCCGGCCCGGTAGTTCCTTTGCACCCGCCCAGCACGTTGGTACTAATTATAAAATAACGGTTGGTGTCAAAGGCCCGGCCGGGCCCGACCATAAAATCCCACCAACCTGGTTTGGCATCCTCCGGACGATGGTACCCGGCCACGTGAGCATCCCCGGTTAAGGCATGCAGAATAAGGATGGCATTATCGCGCTGAGGTGTTAATTTCCCGTATGTTTCATAGGCCACTTGAATGGGACCCAGACTACGTCCGCAGTCCAGCATCAAATTGTCCGGTGGAACAGCCACTTGCATAGTACGGGTTTTCACCAGGCCTACTGACCCGGGGTCCGCCAATCCGTCTTTTTTTTCATCCTTAGCCGTCAATCCGCAATCTCCCTGGAATAGTATTAGAATCCCCCGATCTAGAGATCGGGGATTTTGATCCGAGTTGAAGAAAAGCATTATTTTTATACCACTTCATCCCAGCGTTGAAACAACAGGAGGGAGCATGAAGCAGCTAACGTATTAATGCCTGATTTTAATCAAGAATACCAAAACGCCGGATAACTTGGCAATCATTATTTTGAAGATGCTGTAAAATGCTTGCATCCCGGTACAGTTTTGGAGTATTATGCAAAACTATCAACTTAACTTCAGCTCATTTTACAAACCTATCGTAAGCCTGAATTAATCCAGGTTGAGCTAACAAATTAAAGGAGCGAAGATTTATGCCTAGTTATCATTATACTACCCCAGGTCCGCGTTTTTCTTTCGGCCAGCCCTGGACGCCGGCCGTCAAACGGCTGATCTTACTCAATGTGATCGCATTCCTGGTGCAAATTATCTTTGCCCAGCGGCTGCCGCTTCAATTACTGGGCCTTCAGATCCCGGAAATGTTCTTACATTCACGCCTCTGGCAGCCCTTCACCTATCTATTTCTTCATGCCGGTTTCTGGCACTTGGCGTTTAATATGTTTGCTCTTTGGATGTTCGGCTGCGAGGTTGAACAGACCCTGGGCACACGGCGTTTTTATCTTTATTATTTTATCACCGGGGTAGGTGCCGGATTTTGCGTCGCTCTGGTAGGCCGGTTGGCCGGAGAACACAGCCTGACCATCGGGGCCTCGGGAGCGATTTTCGGCATTTTGATGGCTTATGGAATTTTATTTGCCGAAAAAAAAATCACCTTATTGGTTTTCTTCGTACTGCCGATTACTATGAAAGCCAAAATGATGGTACTGCTTTTCGGTATTTTTGAATTCCTGGCCGGCGTAGGACATGCTTTTGGACGTGTATCACACCTGGCTCACTTAAGCGGTCTGGTAATCGGCTACCTTTTCTTTCTCTTAGGATGGCCGGAATTGGCCCGACGTTTGACTTTTTGGAATGATATTAAATTGTGGTGGTTCAGCCGCCGGGTACGTAAATTCGAACACGAAGAGGATATTGACTATATCCTGGAAAAAATTTCCCGTCAAGGTATCGGCTCGTTATCCAGCAAGGAAAGAGATATCCTGGCTCAAGAATCCAAACGCCGCCGCGGCGAATGACCTGGGGGAAACTAAATAGAGAATATCCCGGGAAGATTCTCGTTTTACCCCGTTTTTTGCTGGGGAAAGGGTAAAATCTTAGCGGTCTTCTTCACGACCTTCTTAGCGGTCTTCTCCACGACCTTCTTGGCGGTCTTCTTCACGACCTTCTTGGCGGTCTTCTCCACGGCCTTCTTGGCGGTCTTCTCCACGGCCTTCTTGGCGGTCTTCTCCACGGCCTTCTTGGCAATTTTAAACCTGCTTACTTTTTTTCTCCGGACTACATTTATACGCACCGGGGGAACAGGTTCTATTTCTTTAGGCTCCTCTTTAATCTCGTTTATTGCTTTTGTTTCTACCGGCGCCTCGGGTTGAAGTTCTGTTTTTTTCTCTACTTCAGGCAGAGTAACCGCTGGTTTTATTTCCTCCAGATCAAGTTCTGTGGTTTCATATTGGGATGGAATCTGAATTTCCTTGCTCGGTGTTTTTTCTATAACTTCCTCTGGTTTATATTTCTGATGGGTTTGGCGCCAATACAAATAAACCACCGCACTCAATAAAATGATTGCAATTAAAATCACTATCAGCCAGCCGGCGACTCCGGATTTCGTCTCAGCGGTTGATATCGGCCCGCGGGCTGTCACTACAGACGGAATTGGCGTAGGTGTCAACATTATATCTTTGCCCGGAATAGCAGGAGGAATAGGAGGGGTGTGTTCGACCACCTCGGCTTGGTCGCTTTCCATTCCAGTCGCAAATTCTTCTTCTATTCTATCCTCAGGTTCATGTCCTCCGGGCAAAGCCACCGGAATACCGGAATTTTTCCTTGTCCTTGAAAAGGGCGTTGGTTGTATCTTCGGGGTAGGCTCTGGGGATGGTTCAATCCAGGAGCTTTGTTCCAGGGCTGCTCCTTCGACTTCGCTCCCTTCGGCTTCGCTCCCTTCGGCTTCGCTCAGGACAGGCAGGACATTTGAAACCGGGGTGGCAATAATAGTCGGAGTTAGCAGAAAATTCTCTGATTTAATGGTTTTTTGAGACGGCGCGCAAGAGATTCCCATGCATATTCCAATTGCAAATAAAACATAATATGTTTTCTTATTATTCATAACCCCCCCAGCCGTTTTCATCCTATCCCATATTCTTTCATTTTATTATAGAGCGTTTTGTAATCTATCTCCAACTTCTTAGCGGTTACGGTACGGTTCCAATGGGCGGTTTCCAATGTATCCTGGATAACGCGGGACTCAACATTAGAAATTTCGCGTTTCACTATTTCTTTCAGTGAGGTTCCGCTTATTGGGAGCCGGGCCGGCTCTGGCTGTGACGGCAGACTATTCGGCATTTTCAGTTCGGCTAATTGATTTTCCGGAAGATGCCCTAATTCCACCCTTTCACTTGCCAGTACTACTGCCCGTTTTATAACATTCTTAAGCTCCCTGACATTTCCCGGCCAGGCATACTGCTCAAACCAGGACATGACCTCCGGGCAAATATACTTTACTGATTTATTAAACTGACGATTAAAAACATTTAAGAAATGTTTGGCCAGAAGAGGGATATCTTCACGCCGCTCCCGTAAGGAGGGCAGACGCAGCATAAATTCATTTAAGCGGTAGTAAAGATCTTCGCGAAAGCACCCTTCCCGAATAGCCTCCTCCAGGTTAATATTAGTGGCAGTAATAATAGCAGCCTTGAAAGACTGTTCCTCTTTACCTCCCAAGCGATGAAACTTCCGTTCCTGGAGCGCTCGCAACAGTTTGACCTGAACCGGTACGGAAAGATTTCCTATCTCATCCAGAAAGAGAGTACCATCAGCCGCATGCTCAAAACGCCCGATTTTCCGAGCGACAGCGCCGGTAAAAGCACCGCGTTCATATCCGAAAAGTTCGCTTTCCACCAAGCTTTCCGGCAGGGTGGCGCAGTCTACTGAAACAAAAGGCGCCTTAGCTCGCGGACTTTTGGCGTGCAAGGCGCGGGCCGTCAATTCTTTACCCGTACCCGACTCTCCTCGAATCAAAACAGTAATATTATGAGAAGCTATATGCTCGATAATCCTCATAAGTTCGATCATCTTCGGGGATTCACCCAGAAGTTGTTCCGGACTCCTATGGATCTCAATCTGGGTCCTGAGAGTTTGAACTTCTTGTTGAAGTTCCCTGGACTTCAAGGCATTGGCCACAGTGATAAGCAACTCATCCAGATTTATTGGTTTGTTAAGAAAATCGCAGGCTCCCAGCTTCATGCATTTTACCGCTGTATCCACCTCACTAAAAGCCGTAAGCATTATAACCTGAGCATCGGAGTATAGCTTGCGTATCTCTTCAAGAATGCGGATACCGTCCCAGGGCTGCATTCGGATATCCAGCAGATAAATATCAAAACGCGCTTCCCGGCCGGCCTCTATCGCCTGCGGACCATTATAGGCAGTGCGGGTAATATAACCCTCAGCCATAAGCGCCCGTGATACTATGGCGCAATGTTCGGGTTCATCATCCACAATTAAGATTTTTTTTTTGCTTTCCACTTGGTTGCTTATCCTTGTTTTAATGTCGCTGAAGGTGAAAGGAAGCTCCTTCTCCCGGAGGGCCGGTAATAAGGTTGTAAATGTGTGAATGTCATTCCGAGCGTTAGCGAGAAATCTTCCTGTGTTCTATTAAAATATCCATTTTCGTGAAGCTTTCTTGCTAGCACTCAGAATGACAAATTTGTAAACTTGCCCCACAAAAGCATTGTAACACAACCTACAGAAAGCAAATTATTTGTCTGGAGGCGGCACTCGGAGTCGAACCGAGGATAAGGGTTTTGCAGACCCTGGCCTTACCGCTTGGCTATGCCGCCCACTATAAATCTGCCAGTCCGCCATTTAACCGGCAGGTTAAATTTCTGGAGCGGGAAATGGGACTTGAACCCACGACATCTACCTTGGCAAGGTAGCGCTCTACCACTGAGCTATTCCCGCCTAGAACGGCCTGTATTCTAATAATCCGCCTAAAACTTGTCAAGCTTTATCCCCAGTTTCTAAACCCAGATCATTCCCTACGCCAACTATAACCTCTTCATCCACTGTTTCCCTTTTAATTAAAAAACTTTCCAGTAAAGCATTATCGCAAATGGTATTAATTAAACGCGGGATTCCGTGGGAAAATTGCCACACCTTCCGGTAGGCGCCGGAAGAAAATATTTCAGATTCGCTCTCGACAATGCTCATCCGGTGACGGATATACTCCGTAACGTCCTCTTCATTTAGGCTCGGAAGAATAAATTTCAATGCCATACGCTGCCGCAAAGGGGGATCGAGCGCAATATTTTGCTCCAACTCCGGAAGCCCGACCAAGACAATAGAGAGCAGCTTTTGTCCTGGCACTTCAAGATTCAGCAATCCCCGAAACTCTTCGAAAATTCCCCGACCGACCAACATGTTGGCTTCATCGATAATTACCACCGCTTTTTTTCCCGCTTCGTGGATATCCATGAGGCGTTCAAATAAAGCGGGAAGGATTACGGCTTTTTTTTCACCGGGATCTTCAACCCCGAGTTGCTGCGCTATTTTACGCAACAGCCATTCCGCTGTAATTTCGGAATGAATGATTACCAGCAAAGCGGCTTCAAAATTCCCGTCATTTTCCAGATTTTCTAAAAGCTTGCGGGCCAATAAAGTCTTGCCGCAGCCCAGTTCCCCTAACATCACCGAGAGACCTTTCATGGTATTAATGCAATGCATCATCCTAATCAGGGCTTCGGCATGCTGCCGGCTTTCATAAAAAAAACGGGACTCCGGTGCGTTGGAAAAGGGTTGTCCCTTCAGCTTGAAAAAAGATTCATAGCTCAAAAATATACTCTCCTTCCCTAAACATAAGAAACACGTCCCCGGCCTTTACCCGCCGCGGGCGGGTCCTGGTCGTCTCCCGCGCTCCGGTTTTTTCGTGCCGACCGGCCGGAACCCGGTCGCTCTTCTTTTGGCGCTTTAGCTGCCGGTTTCGGTGCCGATGACCGGATGGAAGATGGCACCGTTTCCGCTTGCTGCCGCAATTTTTCCTGTTCCGTCATTTTCTTCTGTAGTTCCTGTTTCTTTACCTGGGCTTCCTGGTTTCCCGGTTCGATCTCCAGGATTTTTTGATAAATTTTAAGCGCTTCGCTTAAAAGACCCTGCTTGGTATATATCTCCGCCACAGTCACAGTCATGAATTCATCCTGCTGTTCGCCGTCGATCTCATCTTCCCTGGTACTGCCGACCGACTCAAAAAATTCCCGCTTATGGGCTGAAGATTTGGTGGTCACGGGCGTCTCCGTTGCCGTACTCCGTTGAGATCTAACCTGTGCTTCCCGCTGCGCCCGTTCACGCGCCTCCCGCTGTATCCGCTGCTCCTCGCGTTCGTCTCCGGAAGCGGTAGTAGCAGCTTGACCGGAAGCTCTAGTCGATACCGCCTTCTCAGGATTGATACCAGCGAACATGGCATAAACACGGGTTAAAGCTTTTTTAATTTTTTCATTATCCGGATCGTTTTTAAGAATTTTTTGGTAGATTTCTATGGCCTCATCCAGGGAATTCTGTCTGACATAAGTCTCGGCAAGATTCATCATCATCTGAGCATCGTCTTGCGTGGACAGCGGACCCTCCTCCCGGCCGGAGGGTTCCTCTTTTAAAGAATCCGGGGTTGCTTTCCTGTCCTGGCGAGAGAAGTCCTCCGGTACTTCACCCATTAATTCCGCGGCTTTGGATCGCATTTGTCCGGCTTCTTTGGATTTCCCCTCATCCTCTAAAACCTTGGCCAGCGCGAGACAGGCCTCTCCCGCCTGGTGTTCCAGCCCTGCATTATACGAGGCATCCGCTAATTTCAAGTACAACTGCTGGTTTTGCGGATCGAGCTTAATCGCCTGGTTGGCACAAGAAGCTGCCCGTTCCCATTGCTCATCCGCCGCAAAAGTATCCATGGCCTGAATAAATTTTTTCCTGGCTATCTCCATTTTTTCCTGATGTATGGCGGTTTCCGCCATTTTTTCCATGGCATCGGCATTTTTGGCGTCGATTTTCACTAATCGCTCATAGAACGTGAAAGCATCAGAAAATTGCCCGGAATCACTAAATATCTGGGCCAAATGCGTCAAAGCACCTTGATGGCTGACTTTGAATTTAAGCAGCGTTTCAAACTCACTGCGGGCCTTTTCCATTTCTTCCTTTTGATAGTAGACTAATCCCAAATAATAATGAGCCTCTATACTCTTAAGCTGTATCGCCTTCTGCGCAAATAATTGACCGCGATCCAGATTACCCTGACGAATCAACTGCTCGGCCACCACTAAAAATTCCTTTTTAGCATCCGAATCCGAGCCTTCTTTGCCATAAATTTCACCCAACGCGATATGCGCCTGAAGGTTGTTGGGCGTCAATTTTAAAATACGTTGAAAAACCGCCTGGGCTTTAGTAAACATACGGTTGTTATAAAGAGCATTCCCAATGACTAAGTATTGCTCCGCCGCTTCCGTTTTCCTTCCTTGTTTGGCGAGTAATTCACCCAGTTTTTGGTAGTTCTCAAAATTCTTAGGTTCCTTGGTAATTGCCAGTTTTAAACTGCTAACCCTCTCGTCTTCCTGCTCCGGCACCAGGTTTTGATCCCGTTTTTCTTTATCGGCCATGGATGCAACAATTTCTTCCACGCTATCCGGGTCAAGTTTGCTCATCTTGCGAAGAATAATATCCACTTTCTCCTTGGCGCTCTGCTGATAAAAAACCTGAATAGCCTGCTTATAATAATTTAATGCCTCGCTTATCTTGCCTTTCCGTGAAAAAACATCCCCCAACATATTCAAGGCATTAATATCCGACGGATCCATTTTCAGAATCTCATAGTATTCCTTAATAGCTTGCTCAAAACGTCCATCTCGAAAATGAAGATAGGCAGATTTAATCAATGACTTTTTATCCATACGCCATACGCCCCCAAATAAACCCAAAACCTAACTATAGATTTTTTTATAATATCATTCATATTTATTCAGTGTCAAGGGTAAAAAAAACCTTGGTTATACGTGTTAATTGCTTATTTTCTTTATTTTCAATATTTTTTTTAGTTTGCAGGATGGGCGGAACACCCGGGAGGGCAAAGCTAGGGACGGGTTTATAAAAAAAGCTATTGCGAATGACTACCCAAAGAGAGACAAGTTTATCGTTTGTGTAGGGGCGTTTAATTAAACGCCCCTACATCCG
>DAOVYW010000091.1 GCA_030635415.1 Candidatus Firestoneibacteriota bacterium | reverse complement strand
ATAAGGATGAATTTCACAGTAGATATTTAGTTCCCGGACCCTCCGGGCTATCAACTGGGTGTACTGGGAACCAAAGTCGAGAATCAAAATAAACTCTTCCGGTTGTGCCATGACTATAACTCCTGCTCCTGGTTAGTGGTTCTCTGAGATATACCATCCCCGGACTTAGGGCTTTTAATTAAACGCCCCTACTACTTGCCAATGGACCAGGACGACGCACGCGTCGCCCCTACAATTGCTGGATCTACCTCACGAATCCTAAATTAAACACAAAAAGGCGACCCGCGGGGCCGCCCCTGAAAACATCCAACTCTCTGGCAGATCAACGCCGGACACTTTCATACCCCGGCTCATGACATTCGATAATTAGGCGCCTCATTGGTAATTATGACATCATGCGGATGGCTCTCGCGCAGAGCCGCATGCGTTATGCGTATGAATTCAGCCCGGGTTTTTAATTCCGCCAGGGCCCGACAGCCGCAATAACCCATACCGGCCCGGAGCCCACCCATTAACTGATAAACCGAGGCGGCCAAGGGCCCGCGATACGGCACCCGGCCTTCAATCCCTTCGGGCACTAATTTGCTCTCGTCCTTGATTTCATACTGAAAATACCGGTCGCGGCTGCCACGCTTCATGGAGCCCAGAGATCCCATGCCCCGGTACACTTTAAAATTGCGGCCCTCAAGAATAACAATATCTCCCGGACTCTCATCGGTTCCGGCGAATAAATTGCCGATCATCACAGCATCCGCTCCGGCAGCCAGGGCTTTGGTAATATCCCCGGAAAATTTAACCCCACCATCCGATATTACGCGCGCCCGGCCTTTAGCGGCTCCTGCACATTCCATAATAGCTGATATTTGGGGAACCCCCACGCCGGCTACCACCCGTGTAGTACAGATTGAACCCGGACCTATGCCAACCTTGACAGCATCCGCTCCCGCGGAAATCAGGTCGCGAACAGCCTGGGCCGTAGCCACATTGCCGGCCATCACTTCCATGCCGGGATATTTGCTTTTCAGGCGCTTGACTGCCACCAGCACGCCCTGGGAATGCCCATGCGCGGTATCCACGCAGATAATATCCACGCCGGTGGAAATTAATAATCCCACCCGCTGCTCAAAGTCTTCACCCGGTCCCACGGCTGCTCCGACCCGCAAGCGGCCGTCTTTGTCTTTACAGGCATGCGGAAAACGCAGGCGTTTCTCTATGTCCTTGATGGTTATTAAGCCCCGCAGCATGCCCTTGCCATCCACAACCGGCAGCTTCTCAATTCGATGGCGATAAAGAATTTCGCCCGCGGTTTTAAGGCTGGTGCCCACGGGCGTGGTAACCAGGTTTTTTCTGGTCATCACCTCGGAAATTTTTCGGTCAAAATTTTTCTGGAACCGCAGATCACGATTGGTCAGAATGCCTACCAACCGGCCTTCCTGAGTAATCGGCACGCCGGAAATGCCGTAATGCTCCATAGCTTCCACCGCCTCGGCAATCCGGTTTTCCGGTCCCAGGGTAATAGGATCGCGAATCATTCCGCTCTCCGAACGTTTGACCCTGTCAACCTCTTCGGCTTGGCGCTCCGGAGTCATATTTTTATGGATAATTCCCATGCCGCCTTCCTGGGCCAGAGCAATAGCCAGGCGCGCCTCAGTGACTGTATCCATGGCGGCTGAAAGGAGCGGAATATTCAGTTCAATACGCTTGGTAATCCGGGTCCGGATCTCGGTCTGCCGCGGCAGGACCTCGGACTTGGCCGGCTTCAAAAGTACATCATCAAAGGTAAGTCCCTCAGGAATCAGGACTTTTCGGGATGTGGGGGGCAAGGCCAAAACCTCCTCTTAATCTATAACCGGAGCCCGTCCAACAACTCCGGAGGAAAATTGGATAATAGCAAATGAGCCGGAAAAAGTCAAGCTAAGGGGAGAAACCTTTTTTTAATTGACTTTTCAATTTTATTTTTGTTATGATTTATCATAATTTTTAAACTTAGATGGTTTCTAACACCCTATTGCCAAAGAGATCTTTTGTCATACTGTAACTTAAGGTTTCTTTAAACATACACCTGGCGGCCATAAACCGCTACAACGCATCTCAGGGGGGTGAGCGCTTTAAAAACAAGTATTGGCAGGTAGAACAGATCAACTATTCCAAGGAGGAAAAATGAAAAGAGCTTTCACAGGATTGTTTATGCTAATGGCAGGGAGTTTGCTGGTCGTGCAACTGGCCGGAGCCAACGCGATTGCCGGAAAAGTCTGTCTTTTTGGTGAATTAGGTTACAGCATGTATGCCATGGAGCAATTTAATGAACAAGTGGATCTCATGAATGAGTTAATAGAGGCTATGGGGCTTACGAGTGACGGCATTAATAAACTTAATGGCGGCCTGACTTTTGGCGGAGGAGTCATGTACGGGCTTATGCCCAACCTCTTGGTAGGACTGGAAATCGATTATTTAACAGCCGCGAGCAAGGGCGAAGGAGAAGCCAGCGGTGATATTATGGGTATAACCTATTCCGTGTCTATGGACATGAAGGCCAGTGCCGGAGCTCTGCTAATCGGGCCGGTGATTAAATACGCCATGCCCATGGGCGATAAGCTGCTGCTGACCGGCGGCATCGGGTTGGACTACGCCTCAGTATCCGGCTCGACGAAGATAGAAACAACGATGGACATGATGGGCATCACGGATACTACGACAGAGGAAGAGAAAATGAGCGGCTCAGGCATGGGATTTAAAATTTTAGTCGGCGGAGAAATGTTTGTAAATCCCATGATCTCAGTAGGCGCGGATCTCGGCTACCGCATACTGAAAATTACCGAGCTTGAAGACGAGGACGGCGAGGTTATAGAAGTAGCGGACGAGGACGGCAACCTTGAAAACATGGAACTTGATTACAGCGGCCTGATCATCAAGGGCGGCGTAAAGTTGTATTTTTAAATAAATTCCTGTAATTGATCAGCCAAAAGCAGGCAGGGATTTGTTTCTCTGTCTGCTTTTGGTTTTAAAACCGACTCAGTAACTTCCCCTATATCCCCCCTCCGGAATATCCAATTCCCCGGCAGCAAAATATATGGCTATTATATTATGCTTATTATATAATAATTATTATAGTGCTTAGGATATTTTTAAAACCGGCCTGGAAAAAACAGAATCGAGCGAGGCCAGCAGCGAAGGGGAATATGCCTATAATTTTTAGCAAGCGGAATAAACCCGGTATAAACTTATGTGTATTTATATTCTTTTTTGGACTGAGCTTTATGCTAGCCGGACCGGGCCAAGCCAAAAAAGTAGCTATAGTGCTGAGCCGCACCCTATCCGCTTATACTGCGGCGTTGAAGGGATTCGAGACCTCTGCTGCTTCCCTGGATTTCCGCGTCCTGAATATGGAAGGAGACATGAAAGCCGGCCAACGAATTATACAGCTCCTTGAACCGGGCAAAACCAGTCTGGTGGTAGCGGTCGGAGCAGAAGCCGCCCTCGCCGCTAAAACCCTGCACAGCGCTATTCCGCTGCTTTATACCATGGTTTTCAACCCTCCTGATTTTTTCCATCGTCAGGCCGCGGGAATAATTATCAAGCCCGGGATAGACGCGCAATTAAAGCGCGTTAAAAAATTACTGCCGGCTAAAAACCGCATTGGTGTAATTTATAATCCCCGTAATTCCCGCGAGAGTATCAGCGAAGCCCGCCAGCACATCGACCGGTATGCCTTGACTTTACTTCCCATCGCGATTGAAAGACCGGAAGAAATCCCCAACATCTTATTAAAATTCACCCGAGACCATGTGGACATCATTTGGATGGTCATGGATAAAACCCTGGCCCGCCCAGCAGCCTTTAATCTCCTGCTTCAGCATTCGCAAAAAGAAAAACTGGCTTTATTCGGTCTATCGTCCTTTCATGTTAAAGCCGGAGCTTTGGCCGCCTTTTGTGTGGATTTCACGGATATCGGAAAGCAGACCGCTCAACTTGCGAAGAAAATACTCGGTGACAAGGATAAAGATATTTTGGAATTTCCCCGCAAGATAATTATTTATGTGAATCCCAAAACTCAAAAACTGTTGGGTCTTCATGATTTGGGAGTATTTCCAGAGGTCCAATTTATTCGATAAAATAAGTGGTTTGTCTATCCACCATCAGGAGGCTGCGCGTGAAAACCAAAAAGTCAAACCAGTGTCCCATAAGTCTTACTGCCCTAACGATTTTACTTTTGTTGCTTGGGAAAAACGCGATCCCGGCCAGTGAAAATCCGGTTCCGGAAGTTCCACCCCCAATTGACCCCTCCTTCGCGACTCCGGAAAAACCCGGGACCGAGACGGCTTCACCGGAAGAACCGGCCGCCCCCACTATGGCTCCGGAACCCTCCCTGGATTTAATGCTTTTAGACCAGAAAATGTTTGTAGTGACCGCCACCAAACGTTTGCAGAAACTCACCGAAGTCCCCGGCAGCGTAACTGTAATTTCCGAACAGGAAATCAAGGAAAAAGGCTGTTTAACCCTGAAAGAAGTTCTAACCAATTTCACTGCTGTGGATTTTTTCTACGAGGGCATCTTCGAAGTCATGCGCTTTCGCGGAATACAATCTCCCTATAATAATAAAATCCTGTTTTTGATCAACGGCCGGAAAATAAATACCGTGGACTGGAACAGTTACCCCTATCATTTCGGCTTCAATCTGGACAATATCAAGCAGATCGAGATTATCAAAGGCCCCGGTTCCTCACTCTACGGCGCCAATGCCTATGCCGGCGTGATCAATATCATTACCAAGCAGGGCGCGGACCTGGACGGACTTAACCTCAAGCTGAGTCCGGGATATAACTTCGAGGCCGAAGCGTTTTCCCAATACTACCTGCTTAGTTATGGAAAAAAAGCCGGAGAGACGGATTACCTGGTAAGTACCAGCTACTGGCGCCAATGGGATATTGATGTGCTCAACCGGAATACGCCCAATAATCTCTATTCGGGCCAACGGATTGATCTGTCTCTGACCCACCAGCAGGCACTAAAGCTGTGCGGGGGCTATCATAAAATGGAGGATCCCTACCCCGGTCATTTTCATACTCCCACTCCCCGGAACAAGAATTTTCAGGAGACAGCCTATTTAGACGCCAAGTATACCTGGACGCTGGATGAGCTGTCCCATCTGAGCTTCCGGGCGGAGGACACTTATTATCCTTACCGATGGATGCGGCAGTTGAATTACAACCTGAACCGGACCAAAATTGATTCCCCAGCCGATTTGCCGACCGGCCTCACCGGCATTTATTACGATGATGGCACCTTGCCCGCCCCGCCGGAAAACGCGCTGGGAGGTTATTATATTGACATTAGTTCATTTGACGGCACGACAGATAAATTTACCGGCGGCTCCATGAATGAATTTCTGGCTGAAATCCAATATGACCTGGCCTGGCCGAATCACAATTATCTTATCCTTGGTTTAAGTTTTACCCATGATTGGTTCCAGGGCAACTATTTTTCCTTTGAAACTGTTTTCGACCGTAATTACGCGGTCTACCTGCAGGACGAGTATCATCTGGGGGATAATCTGATCCTCCTCGGCGGGGCGCGTTATGATTTCAATACGCAATACGGCGCCAGTCACAGTCCCCGCGGCAGCCTGATTTATTCCCCGCTCCCCAATCTGCGCTTTAAGACCTTATACGGCCAGGCTTTTCGCTCCCCGGCCATGGTGGAACTTTACTCTCAGGAAAATTTCGGGATTTACGAGATTCGGGGCAAGGCTGATTTAATCCCGGAAAAAATCGAGCAGAGTGAGGCCAGCATTGAATATGAATTGGGAAAATGGCTCCAGGTTAAGGGAGGATATTTTTACTGGCAAACCAGTGATGAAATCCAACCGTCCTACGCTTCTTCCCCGCTCTATCTTTATTTTCCGGATATGAGCCAAATTAATCCGGCGCTGCCCGCGGCGCCGGGATTGTATCATACCCAGTCTTTAAATATTGTTCCCTCCCGTATAACCTGGGCCAATCGCAATAGCCGCATCGGACACGGCTTGGAAATCGAGAGTAGTATCCGGTTCTCCTCATATTTTAAGCTGAGATTGAATTACACCGGTTTCCAATTGTATTCCCGGCTGTGTCCCATGCTTCCTACCTGGACTGAAGGCCACGCCGATATTCTTAACGGCATACTGGGATTTAATTATGAGAACCGCTTCTTTGCCAATTTTTACGCGCATATCGGCCGCAGCCCCCAGGCGGCCAGTTTAAGTATTCAAACTACTTCCAAGCCACCGGTTAATATCAGCTGGCTAAGCCAATATGATTTAAGCCTGGGTTTTAAACATCAAGGGTTGGGTTTTACTTTTGTAATATTGAATCTTTTCGAAAATTATATCGCCTATGATCCTTTGCATGACCAGCGTGTTTCGGGAAACCGGATTGTCCGCCTGAATATGGAATATACCTATAATTTTTAGTTAGTGTCGGTTACGGAAAACCAAAATAAATCCCTCCCCGCAAGGCGGGGAATTTGCTCTTTCCGCAACCGGAACTAGTTGGGGGAATAAAGCGGTATGAACATACGAGTATTGATAATCTTTTTTGGACTGAGCTTTATGCTGGCCGGACCGGGCCAAGCCAAAAAAGTAGCAATAGTGCTAAGCCGCTCCCTATCCGCCTATGCCACGGCGGTAAAAGGGTTCCAGGCTTCGGCTGATTCCTTGGAGTATCGTGTCCTGAATATGGAAGGAGACATGGAAAAGGGCCGCCGGATTATGCGGCGCCTGAGACCAGGCAAAACCAGTCTGGTAGTGGCCGTTGGATCAGAAGCCGCGTTCGCCGCTAAAACCCTAAACCGCTCCATTCCCCTGATCTGTACCATGGTTTTAAATCCGCCCGATAATCTCAAGCGTCAGGCCGCGGGAATAATTATTAAACCCGGGATAGACGCGCAATTAATACGCATTAAAAAATTACTGCCGGCTAAAAACCGCATCGGCGTAATTTACGATCCCCGCTATTCCAACAAGAGTGTAAAAGCAGCCCGTCAGCATATCGACCGATATGCCTTAACTTTACTTCCCATCGCGATTGAAAAACAGGAAGATATCCCTCAAGTTTTATTGAAATTAACCAAAGACCAGGTGGATATTATTTGGATGGTCCTTGACAAAACCCTGGCCCGCCCTGCCGCTTTTGATCTCCTGCTTCAGCACTCTTTCAAAGAAAAGCTGCCCTTATTCGGCCTATCACCCCGTCATGTTAAAGCCGGAGCCTTAGCCGCCTTTTATGTGGATTTCCGGGATGTCGGAAAGCAAACCGCCCAACTAGCCGGGAAACTACTCACTGGCAAGGATAAAAACCGTTGGGATTTTCCCCGCAAGCTGATTATTTACGTAAATCCCAAAACTCAAAAAATGTTGAGTATTAATGACTTGGGAGTATTTCCAGAGGTGCGGTTTGTTCAATAAAACAGGTGATTGTCCGTCCACCATCCGGAGGCTGCACGTGAAAACCAAAAAGTCAAGCCAGTGTCCCGGCATAAGTCTTACTGCCCTAACGATTTTACTTTTGTTGCTTGGGAAAAATGCGATCCCGGCCAGTGAAAATCCGGTTCCGGAAGTTCCACCCCCAATTGACCCCTCCTTCGCGACCCCGGAAAAACCCGGGGCCGAGACGGCTGTACCGGAAAAGCCGACCAGCCCCGCTACGGATCCGGAAGCGTCCCTGGAATTAATGTTCTTAGAAGAGGAAAACTTAGTAGTAACCGCCACTAAACGTTTGCAGAAGCTTACCGAAGTACCTGGCAGCGTAACTATAATCACCGGACAGGATATCAAGGAAAAAGGTTGTTTAACTCTAAAAGAATGCTTTTTAAATTTCACGGCAGCGGAATTCGCCTTTGAGGGCATCTTTGAAGTCATGCGCTTTCGCGGAATACAGACCACCTATAATAATAAAATATTGGTCTTGCTAAACGGCCGGAAAATAAATACTGTAGACTGGAATAATTATGCCCTCCATTTCGGTTTCAATCTGGACAACATCAAGCAGATCGAGATTATCAAAGGACCGGGTTCCTCCCTTTACGGCGCCAATGCTTTTACCGGTGTGATCAATATCATTACCCAGCAAGGTGCGGACCTTAACGGACTTAACCTCAAGCTAAGCCCGGGGTATAATTTTGAAGCCGAAGAGCTTTCGCAATATTACCTGCTTAGTTATGGGAAAAAATCGGGAATGACGGATTATATGGTTAGTACCAGCTACTGGCGCCAATGGGATATCGATGTGATCAATCGAATTAGGCCTAATAATCTATACCAGGGCCAGCGGCTCGATTTGTCCCTAACCCACCAGCAGGCACTGACATTACATGCCGGTTACCATAAAATGGAGGATCCGTATCCGGGTTATTCTTATACTCCCACTCCCCGCAACAAGAATTTTCAGGAGACAGCCTATTTAGACGCCAAGTACACCCGTGCCTTGGATGAGCTGTCCCAGCTGAGTTTCCGGGCCGAAGACACTTATTATCCACACAGATTTGTGCGACAAGTTAATTCCAATTTAAACCCGGTCAAAATTAATTCTCCGGCTGATTTACCTCCCGGCCTCACTGGTATTTACTACGAGGACGGAACCCTGCCCTCCCCGCCGGAAAATGCGATCGGCGGATTTTATATTGACGTTGCTTCACTCGACGGCTCTGAAACCGTAAAATTCTCCGGTGGTTCCCTGAACGAATTCCTGGCCGAAATCCAGTATGATTTATCCTGGCCGGTCAACAACTATCTT
>DAOVYW010000143.1 GCA_030635415.1 Candidatus Firestoneibacteriota bacterium | reverse complement strand
GACGAGAACATTTTTTTGTTATCAAAATTGGCCCAACATACCAAGACGCCTGCCAAGCCTATTCCCGGCATCTGGAAGCATGGAATGATATAATAGAAAAAACCGCTGACCTTTTTATGCGCATGAATACCCAGCAGGCCGACCTGGCCGCCACAGTACTCTACGCGGCCAAGTTTTTACAAAAATCAAAAAACCGGCAGCTGTCTGAAAAAGATATTTTTGTCGAGGTTATGCAGTGGAAGCAGCGGCGCCGCCCGCCGCTAGAGCCCAGCCAGGTCGGTATAAGCATCCGCAGTCTTGCCGCCCGGAATTGGCTCAGTGTCACAGCCAGCCAGGATCTGCCCCTGCCCAAGGATGGATTAAGTGTTTGAAATATAAATGGACGCAGAAGTTTCATGAATATTTAAAAAGAGGCACCAACATATGCGAGGAATCTTAAACAAAAACGACTGCATAAAATACCTGCATGAAACCTGGAGCGGCGAAGTAAGAGGTCCCATAACTACTCTGGAATTTCTAATGCAACATGACGGCTATTTTGAAATCCCACATCTTTTATTAACATATATGGAATATCTTGCCGGCTTGTTTACCGGTAAAGGACCGAATGCAAATCCATCCGATACGAAAAAGTTCATTCAAGCTTATTTCCCTTCCAAGTATCAACATGCCGGCAGTTGGTTGATAGTCATGTATCGGCACGGCCTGACTCACGAGTATGCTCCGAAATGCATTGAATACGAAGGACAAATAATTGGCTGGTGTTGTGATCTGGGAACGCAAAACATCAGAGAGCATCTTAAAATCGTGCCAACGCAAGAACCACATTTTTATCAATTCTGGATATGCGCCCATGAATTTCTGAAAGACTTCAAACTGGCGATCCAGAATTTTAAAAATGATATTTTGAAGGATGATAAGAGATTTGAAAATTTCAAAAAAGCTTTTAATAATCATCAAAAACCGGAAGAATACAATACTGTTTGCAAAAAAACAAAAATACTATTTCTGAAGAAGATAAAAATTGGCTAACAGCTCAAATACAATCCGGCAAAAAAACAAATAACTCATAGTTTTAGATGTCTGGCAGACCCGTACTTGTGAGACACGACACTGGCAGCCTGTCGGATTTAAGTCTTTTCCCCCTTTGGACAGGCTGTGTCATAATGTCTGTTTTAGAGATTGCTTTGTCGCTTACGCTCCTCGCAATGACAGAAAATCCTTTAAAAACAGTCATTGCAAGCAACCGAAGGGAGCACGGCAATCACGTTTTTCGAATTGTGACACAGTCTCTCCAAAGGGAGACGCAGGCAAAATCCACTAAATTCTCGAGCTCCTAACAGGAAGTGATTATGCCCCGATGTATTTTTCATCTTGATCTGGATACTTTTTTTGTGGCTGTGGAGCGCCTTCTGGATCCCACGCTCCAGGGCAAGCCGGTGATTGTATCGCCGGGCACGGCCCGCAGCGTGGTAGCCACTGCCTCTTATGAAGCGCGCAAGTTCGGCGTACACTCAGCCATGCCATTCGCCCAGGCGCGCCGGCTCTGCCCCCAGGCCGTGATAGTGCCAGGTAATTTTCCGGCCTATCAAAAAGCCTCTTGCGCTTTTTTTCATATCCTGGAGGCTTTTTCACCGGATATTGAACCGGCCTCCCTGGATGAAGCTTATATTGATTACACTAATTGCCAGGAACTCTTTGGTCCGTCCCTCTCAGCCGCGGGCCTGATTCAACGCCAAGTAAAAAGCGAATTAGGCCTGGATGTCAGCATTGGCATTTCCACCTCGAAAGCGGTCTCTAAAATCACCTCGGATCTGGCCAAACCTTCCGGTATTTTATATGTCCTTCCCGGTTATGAAGCCAAATTACTCGCTCCCCTGTCGATCCGGAAATTAATGGGAATCGGACCAAAAAGCGAACCCCGGTATCGCGCCCATGGCATACGCACTATTGGCGACCTGGCCCAACTGCCGAAAACCCTGGTAACCAGGGTTTTCGGCGAAACCGGCCGTATCCTGCAAAACATGGCCCGCGGAGAAGACTATTCTCCAGTACAACGCCGCCAGTCAGCCAAGTCCTTAAGCCATGAAGAGACTTTTGCGCACGATACCACGGATCGCGAGTTTTTACGCCATGCTCTGCACCGTTTAGTGTGTGAGCTCGGCTACCGTCTCCGCCGTTATAATCTCCGCACCCAAAAATTATGCGTAAAAGTACGCTATGCGGATTTTTCCCTGCATACCCGTTCCCAATCCCTGCCCCGACCAACCAATCTGGATGGCCGGCTGTTTGAGACGGCTGTTAGCCTGTTAGACCGCCTGCTAATACGCCGGGTACGTGTTCGCCTGCTGGGATTTGTAGCTCAGGATTTGGCAAAACATGATCAGCAGCTCTGTCTGCCGGATACTCCGGCCCGCGAACGGCTGGACAGCCTGCTGATGGCAGCGGACAAACTCCGTTCCCGCTACGGATACAGTATTGTCCAGTGGGCCAGCCTCCTGCGCCGGGAAGCAGAGTAAATGCAGCATATATTAGCCGCTTGCCGGGACATCACCGCAGTTGTAAGGGCGTTTAATTAAACGCCCCTACGTTCCGTGGGTGGTCTACATGAAGTGTTAATGTTCAGGAAAACGAATGGCTGACATATTAGCTTTTACCCGGACTTCATTCAAATCTTGCATTTACAGCTGTGATGTACTAAAATAATAAAGTAGGCGAATTTCGACAGGGGGATCTTTATGGAGGAATACTTACCGCAGCTGCAGGCACTGATGAGAAAATCGGATCTCACACCACTGGAGGTACGAGACGGCATAATTGCCGCCTATGTAGTGATCAGCCGGTTGAATCAGACCCAAGGCAACCCGGACGTAGGTCTTCAGCAGCCCCCGTCCGAACTATGCGGGCATATTAAGGGCTGCATGGCGGCGTTTTTCTGGGAACAGGGATTTAACTTTGATAACCCCACCCTGGATCAACTTATCGAGACCAAAATCATGACCGATAGTATAACCCAGGTTTATGCCATGCCGGAAAACCTTCAAATAGCACTAAATGAAGTTATCGATTTTTTAGCGGCGCGCTCCCGGGGACAATCAAAAATCTTGTCCTCCGAAGTCCAAACCCTGATAAACCTGCCGCCACTGGAAGAAAACCGATCTGAATCCCCGCTTGAACCAGTTCCCCAAAAACAACCGGGGGGAAATGAAAAAACCGCGGCGGAGTCTCTAGCCGAAGGCGAGGCTCCCCCTGCCGAGAAAAAACGAAGGGAAAAAAAGAAAAAAGCACCGGCTGAAGGCAAGGAGAAACCCAAACGCCGGAAGCTCCGGCAAAATAAATTAACCATTGATCTCTCATCCATCCAAATACCGTCGACTTATATGATGGAAGAAGATGCGGACCAGGCCTCCGTACCTGCACCGGAACCGCTTTCGGTCGAGGATACACCTCTGAACCGGGAAGAACCCGAGCCGGAGACGCCCCCGGCCAACGATACTGAAACCGTGAGCGATGCGGAATTGTTATCCAAACTCTCTCTTTCTTGGCAACCTGAAACCGAACCCCAGGTTTCCGAGCCCGCGGCTGAATCCGAACCCGCTGAGCCCCTCACTATGTCTCCTGAGATGAAGACCTGGGAGCCTACTCTAATGCCAGAACCTTCGGATCTCCCGGAAATCACTGATAGTCAGATTTCGGTCCAACCCCCAAAAGAACCCGTATTAGAACCAATAGAAGAAGAAAAATGGGGATTGGGAACTGAACAGGAAGAGATCCCAGACCCGGAGACAGAACCATCGCCCGCTTCCGAGACGGATTTGGAGGAATCAGAAATGGAAAAATCTGAATATTCCACACCCGAGAGTAATTCCGCGCCTGAATCCCAGACCTCCGGCGAGACTGATTATCAGATCCCCCCGCAGGAGCCGGCATTGCCGAAAAAAAGGAGTATTCTCCTGCCCGCAATCTCCACGCTGCTATTGAGCCTGGTCCTGGGGGCAGTCGGAAGTTACTACTTGTTCGGCGGTCGGAAGGCCCAAATCATCCAGGTGGAGATTAATCAACTAAAAGCAGAATTGGCCAAAACCAACCAGGACTTGGAAACCACCCAAACAGAGTTGTCCGCGTCTCAAGAAGAAGCTCAAAAAGTAAACGAAGACCTGGATCTACAGCGGGAAGCTTCGTTGCAGCCGGTGGTCAAGCCCAAATTTATCAAGTCCGGCCCGGGTGTAGTGATCTACTGGCTGGATAAAGATGTGATGCGAAAGTACTATTTCTACCGCGCTAAGGGCCGAAAAGCCAAGCTAAAAAAGATCAGCGACCAGCCTATGAGCAAGAATATCATGTATCTTAAAAAGGTCAGCTCCGGTACCTGGCGGTACGCGGTATCCGCGGTCGACCTAGACGGAAAGGAAACCGAACTCAGCAAGGTTTTAAAATTAAAATTCCCCTTGCGTTGATTTCCGGTCAGCAGAAGGAATTTTCCAGCTGAGGCATACCACCCACAGATTGTAGGGGCAATGCCTGCGTTGCCCCTACAGTTGCCGGCAAAATTTCATTTGGAAAAAACCTTTCGAACGCATCCCAAAATACCTTTATTTTATAACGATTTTCATCAAGACAAGTGTGTCTGACTTTTGTGATTTCAAATCAATGATAACTGCTTATCCGCCCGTTTCTTCTCTTTACCCTCCGCTTCTAAACCAAAATCTTGACTTTACCGTAAATTCCGTCATAACCCGCCACGGTCAGGACTTCTCCTCGCCGCACGCGCATAACCGCCTCGGCTACGTTCTCTCCGGCCAGTTCACTAAGCGCTTCCCTTGACATGAAAAGCAGCACATTTAATTCATTGCCACCTCCCAGCACGAGTTGATCCCATGCTCTCTGAACTTTTTTAGTGGCCGGGCCTTGACCCAGGGCTTCTCCGATTATCTCTTCCAGCGGAACTAAATGTACGCTGGGCACGGCATGTTCGGGTATAAACCCTGGTGGACGATCTGCCAGAGCTTCTACTCGGGATGCCACGCCTCCGGTTAAGGGCTTGTGGCATACCGGACAGCAGCCATTCAATGCTTGGTATTTTTCCGGCGGAACAGCCATGCCACAAGCACTATGACCGGGCCAATGATACTTCCCTTCTTCCGGGAAAAATTCAACCGTAAAACGAAAACGCTGCCGGTCCCTGTTCCGTAAGGTTTCCCGCAAAACCTTCCAGGTCAAAGGCCCCTGAAAAGCATTGCATTCCCGGCCGATCTTGGAAGGCGAATGGGCATCCGAATTCGAGATGATCGCCACGTTATCAAGCTGGGACAGACGCCAATTCATTTCCGGGTCTGAAGAAAGACCGGTCTCGACCGCCGCGATATGCGGCAACTCCTCTTCAAAGCACTCGGCCAAGGAATCAAATCCCGACCGCTCACCCAGGACTGAAAACCAGGGTGTCCAGATATGCGCTGGTATTACGAGTGTCTCGGGGTCTATCTCCCGGACCAGTTTGCAAAGCTGACGGGCGGAAAATCCCAGAATCGGCCGTCCGTCTGAAGCCACATTCCCGCGGGAAGCCAGGAGGCGGTTAATCTCTCCGACAGTTTCCAAAGAACGGGCTATCAGGATGGTATGCACACGCCTTACTTTTCCGCCCTGTTTGTAGATATTCGAGATCTCGGCCGAGGGAATAAAAAGCACTTCCGACCCGCTGCGCCGGAACCGATAGAATCCGGAAGGGTCTGCTTCCAGTTCTTCCTTCAGTTCTTTATAGTATTCCGGATGGGTGAAATCCCCGGTTCCCAGAAGTCCGATGCCTTTTCGCTTTCCCCAATAATCAAGCGCCTCTATTCCCATTTGCTTCGAGGTGGCCCGTGAAAAACGGGAATGAATATGCAAATCGGCAAAAATTAAAGGGCCGGGTTCCGGCCCGAGATCAATTACCCGGCCGGAACAATATTTATTCGATTTATTATTCATAGTCAAATCCTATCCTTTTTTAGTATTAGCCATTCGGTTTCAGGCGTGTGAATATTTCATGCTGCTTTTTAAAATTTCCCACCCACGGGACGTAGAGGCGTTTAATTAAACGTCCCTACAAATACCGGTAATGCCATAATGAACGGTTAACATGTTACCAAAAAGTCAAAACCGTCTTTCCGCAACATAACCTAATTCCTCTTTATTTCCTTAACGGACTATTGTGAATTTCCTTGAACCAAATTGTAAGCGCGCGCCCAATGGCGAAAAAACCCACGGCCGCGTAGGCGCCGACTACGATTAAAGTAGATATTCGGGCAATCCGGAATGCTATAGGCGTAGGCGTAGAGCGAAAAAAATAATCCCTTAATAAGGGCATCAACCACCACGACCATACCAGAATCCAGGTCCAGCCGCCGGCCAGAAACAGGTAGAAACGTTTCAGGGTTCTTGAAGGATTTAAAGGCAGGCGATTAATTCCCAGCAGAAAAAGCATCATCCGGGGATGGGCTTCCATCCATTCCGGAAAGCCGGGACGCAGGGCCGCAATCGCCACTCCGGT
>DAOVYW010000133.1 GCA_030635415.1 Candidatus Firestoneibacteriota bacterium | reverse complement strand
CCCTAAGAAGTCATTGCGAGCGACCGTAGGGAGTGCGGCAATCTGATTTTATCCTTATAAAATCGAGATTGCTTCGTCGCTGCCGCTCCTCACAAAGACAGCAGAAAGGGTTTTGCAGCAGAATCGCTAATTAAAATATTGCTGTTTATTAGGACATTTCTATTTTGCTGGAATAGGACATTATCACTTTGCTGCGACAACAGATTCTAGGGCAATTGACGGAATTGGGCAGTAATGATATACTTGCACCAAGTTCCAGAGAGCTATCATTATTTTTTGCGTAAGTCGACCCGCATAATTCCACAACAACTTGCGGCGCAATTACTGCTTCGAAAAAACAATAAAATCAAGAGATACCGTATAGTTTGCTGGGCGGAGAGGTGCTCCTAAAGGAACGGGGGATTAAAATGAAAAAATTATCATGGAAACCAGCACCGCTTTTTATATGTTTATATTTACCATTTTCTTTCTGCGTTCAGACAGCAATGTCTGATTATCTGTACAAGCAACAAATAAACAGCAGTGAAATGAGTGTGCCGCCACCGGCTGATACTCAGGAAATTAGTCGGCCACCCGTCTTTCTTAACTATGGAATGTTCATAGGCAACAGCGATACTATCCGGGATACAGCATTAAATGTTATCAAAACCGAGCAGGGAGATATGCCGGACATGGTTAGCCTGGAAACCTTGGCCGGACAGTTTTCCGGCAGCATTAATATAGAAAGTACGGTCAAGATAGCACCTGCTAATCAGGCTGTCTTGCCCGCGGAAGCACTGTTGGTTGCCAATGCTTTTCTAGTTGTTAATCCGGTAAACCAGGACATAAGTCCTGTCATGTCCCTGAATAGAGTCGAGGCGTTCTACTCCGGGAAATCGCCGGTTCCAAACACAGATGCGATAAAGGAGCATAGCTTGGTAAAAACCGAGGTATCTCAACAGGAACAAGTACCCGGAAATGCGGGACAATCCAATCCCACCATTGATTTTCAAAAATCAGAAGGGGCGGATGAAAAACCCGCTTCTCGTCTAGCCTCGCCGGCGCAGCTGTCTGTTTCTTATACAGATGCAGAGGGGGTAATTCATAAGAACATCCCTTTAACCCTGGAAGTCAGGGGAAAATTAGCTACCGGAGGGTATGATGACTCCCATAAGATAAGTATAGATGTCGGCCCCATGAAGAAAAACGGGTCTTCTGCGACAGTCTTAATCTCCATGGTTGGAGGACGCGGACAAGGGGCGGCAGAATTTGATAAGGTTGATCAAGCTTGCTTCGCTGCCTTGAAGGAGATTGGTCTTCCGGTAGTAAAATCACTAATCAATGAATTGAAGAATGTCTCGCCGCGAGTGGCCTGGAACATAGAATACTTCCTAGCATGCGAATACTATATTGAGGCTGATGCCAAAATTAAGAACCAAATTGTGGATATAGTATTATCAGAACTAGAGCATAATAGCAGCCCAAAAGTTAGAGACCAAATGCCGACTCTGCTGACCAGGATTTACACGGACCTTAATCTTCTCGCTGCCGTTGATATGGTCTCCCGGTTTAATATGCAAGCAGGGGAAAAAATCCAGAAAGGATTAATTAATAGTTTGCAAAACGACCCTTCTCCGGAGGTTCGTTTTCAGGCCGGCTATGAATTACTTCGCAAAATCGGCATGCCTGAGACCCTAGCTGTTATTACTGAAGCCCTTTGTACTGATTCGGCTTTTAAAACTATGACTTATCCGCCAAGATACAGAATTTACCCTTATATTGAAAAGGTGTTCTCTACGGCTTTTAATGTGAATTTAATTATTTCGGAATTAATTCCTTATTTGGGAAATAAGGATACGAACGAACAGGCAATTATCCTTTTTGCCGCAATTGGCCAGCCGGCAGTGGAACCATTGTTAATGTTGGCCGGTAATAAAAGCACCGACCCGCTGGTTCTTTACGGTGTAGTTGCAGCTTTATCTAAAATGGATTCTGCTGCGGTTATTATGCCGCTAATCAGCATAATCCACAATCCCAAGGTGCCCAATTCCATAAAAACACGTATCATGGAAAAAGTAACCTTTAACCGGGATTTTAGTGTGGACCGGACACAATTACAGTGGAAAAAACTTGCTTTGGATTTCACCAAGCCGGCTTTAATTCGTGCGATAGCCTTTTCAAAAATCAGAAGCGTGGTTTTTCTTGAAAAGCATGTTTTTAATACTATAAACAAGGATGGTTCTTTAAGTGGCCTGAAGCAAATAGCGGTGGAAGAATTTATTGCCATTCTTTTTACGGGGATTCCCGCCAAGCAGGGCTGGTGGGGTAGAATCAACGACCTTGAGACAAAAACCAAGTATGTCCAGCAAATTTTTGCGGCAGATGTGACTGATCAAAGACATTTTCATAAAGGCACATATAACGCCATGCAGCCATCTTCTTATAGAAACTGGGTTTGTGAGCAGTTTGCCACCCAAGTGGTAATGAATAGTTCAGGCTGGAACCCTGACTTTTGGGGTGATCTGGATGGTTTTGCAGATTATGGCGCCGGCTACAATATTTTTTTTATAGAAGGTGGCGGTTATGGCATGCCTATTCACTGCGCAACTGGAATAAAAGGCAGGCATACATTTAACGCAATTTTCATGGGGAATGACTTTAATGAGCAGTCACAACGGCTTGATTACAAGAACTGGCTCTTTATGGAACCACAGAACGATTCGCCTGTGCAGCTTACAAATACGGAAATCAAGATTTTTCCCACAGTGGCCACTTATTTCACGCCGGATGGATTTTTTATTCATGATAATGATTATATTCTAATAAAAAGTCACATTAAACCAGGGAAATAGAGGAGAAAATAAAAAAATAATTGGATTAATTGTAATTTTGTTTATCAACTTAGTGGGGATAAGCGGGAAAGAGCTTTATGCGGGATCGAAGGATGGCAAGTGTAAGTTATATGCTATTTGGGGTTCTAGCCAATTAGCAAATACTTCCTGGCCCAAGTTTCATCGAAATAATCGGAATACCGGGAGAAAACACTAAGTCAGTGTGGTAGGGGACGTGTTTGATTTAAGATTCTGCTGCAAAACCCTTTTTGCTGTCTTTGCGAGGAGCGGCAGCGACGAAGCAATCTCGATTTTATAAGGATAAAATCAGATTGCCACGCTCCCTACGGTCGCTCGCAATGACATCTTAGGGGGTTTTGCAGCAGAATCATAAGATTAAGATAAAGAATTTTAATAATCCATAATGGAAAGTTGAAGGAAATATGAAAAAGGGCGCGCGCCGATTTTTTAATATCTATCATAATAATCCGTGGGGATTTGTTTTTACGGTTTACCCCGTGGTTATTCTTCTAGTGTTTATGTTCTTTCCTATTCTATACTCGTTGCTTTTAAGTTTCACAGACGCTGATATTCATACTATTCGTAATTTCGCCGATTTTGAATTCATTGGACTGGCCAACTTCGCAAATCTACTAAAGGATGATATTTTTTGGAAAAGTTTTTTTAACACATTTTATTTTGTGCTGGTCGGCGGCCCGATTACCATTGCCATTTCTCTCATGTGCGCCCTGCTTTTAAATAAAGCTATTGTGCGTTTTAAAGATTACTTCCGGACCATTTATTTTCTTCCCGTGGTGACCACCATTGTCGCGGTGGCGGTGATTTGGCGCATGCTGTACGAGCCACGTTATGGACTGATTAATTGGATTCTCTCCCTGCTTGGTATTGCCGGGCCGGATTGGCTGCATAATACCATGACTGCCATGCCGGCCATTATCCTGATGGCAACATGGAAAAATTTTGGCCTGAACATGATTATTTTAATCGCCGGATTACAAGCCATTCCCAAGGAATTATACGAGGCCGCGAAGATAGACGGCGCCGGAAATTTTCAGCAATTTCAGTACATCACCATGCCCTGTCTCAAGCCGATAATGCTTACGGTTCTGGTCATGGTTACAATCGGTTACTTACAGTTGTTCGCCGAGCCCTGGATTATGACCCAGGGAGGCCCCTTGAACTCGACTATTTCCATGACCATGTATATTTATAATCATGGTTTTAAATATTTTAATCTGGGATACGCCTCCACTATGGCCTATGTTTTATTCGGTTTAATCGCCCTGATGTCATTCATCCAGGTTAAATTACTGAGGAGCGAGCATTAATGCCGAAAATGAATAGCACCCTGCTTGATCCGCCGGCTAAAGACAGCGCTTATTACCGGGCGAGTAAAAGAACAAATTATATCGTAACCTATACCTTGCTGATGGTCGGCGTACTAATCACTGTCCTGCCTTTTCTATGGATGTTCTTTACTTCCTTCAAGCCGGAAGCGGAGGTGTTTTTATTTCCACCCCGGCTATTGCCGCAAGAGCCGACTTTGGGGGCTTATAGCGATCTCTTTGAAAAAGTGAATTTCGGAAGGGTGTTTTTTAACAGCGCCCTTATAACCGTCTCCTTTACCCTGCTCAACATTTTCGTTTGCTCTCTGGCCGGGTATGCCTTTGCCAAGATAAAATTTTTCGCCCGTGACAAAATTTTCTACCTTTTTCTTGCCACCATCATGATTCCCAGTCAGGTAACCATGATTCCGGCTTTCATGGTACTGCGGCATATGGGACTGCTAAACAATTATCTCGGCCTGATTATTCCCGGCAGCGCCTCGGTTTTCGGAATATTCCTGGTCCGGCAGTTCATGCTGGGAGTGCCGGATGACCTGCTGGATGCGGCCCGAATAGACGGCTGTAACGAGTTTCATATCTACTGGCATGTTGTTCTTCCCCTGTTAAAGCCGATTATGGCGATGATTGCCATATTCTGCTTTATGGGGGCTTGGAATGACTTTTTATGGCCCTTGATTGTCATGACCAGTGAAAAAATGTATACCCTGCCGGTCGCCCTGGCCATGCTGAACGGCGAGCATAATACCGAATGGGCCTTGCTAATGGCCGGAGCGGTGGTTGTAACCGCGCCGGTGGTGGCGGTCTTTTTTATTTTGCAGAGGCACTTTATCGAAGGCGTCTCCCATTCCGGTATAAAGGGATAAAACCACAGAACTTGCGTTTCTTCCCGCCAGAGAGCCCCTAGGAGTTTGAGCATTTAGTCATAGACTAATTGCTCAAACTCCAGAGCAATTGAGAATTGAACAATAGAGCAATAGAAAAACTCAATTGCGGTCTATTTTCTATTGTTCAATTGCTCAGAAATTAAAAAAACAGACTAAATGCTCAAACTCCTAGGAGCCTGTCGGACTTAGGCACAAAAGCAGGTTTTAAGCATTCTTCCCCCTTTTAAAAAGGGGGAGAAAGACTAAAGTCCGACAGGCTCCTAAGAAGCAGAGGAGCATATATGCGGGTTATTAGCTTCGGTTCATTAACGCTGTGTCTTTTTTCATTTCTTGTTATTTCCTCTCCAACGGAATCCTCGCCGAGCCAAGACCTTTCTTCTCAAGATTATAAATACCTTGAAAATTTAGCCCGGGACACATGGAATGGCATGGATTATTTCCGGGCGCCGGAGACCGGGTTTCCGTATGATTCCAATCTGCGGCCGGATGGCACCAATACTACAAATGTAGGTCTCTATCTGGTGAGCGTGGTAGGGGCTGAAAAAATGGGCTTGATTACGGCGGCACAGGCCCGTGAGCGGATTAACCGGATTTTGACATCTATCAAGAAAATTGACCATTGGAAAGGTTTTTTAAAAAACCATCTGAATGTCAAAGGATTGACCAGAGCCGCACCGGGCCCTAACGCGGTTTCTGATTTTAATAAGCTGACAGCCGCCCTGCTGGTTATCCGCCAGGCTTATCCGGATATCAAGCCGGCGGATGAACTTTTCAAGCGTGTTGACTGGTCCGCGCTCTGGAAACAAGACCGGCTCTACCAGGCGTTTGATGTCACGGACGGCAGCCTGAAATTTTGGGGGCATGGCTGGCTGGCTTCGGACGTGCGCATGGCGGTTTTCCTGGGTGTGGCCACCGGGGGATTGCCAATTAAAGCCTTTGCACGGATGGAGCGGAACAAGGTTAAGCAATATGGTTTTGAGTACTACCGGCCGGCCTGGGATTTTGCCGGATTGTTCATGCACGGCATGGGAAACCTGTTTATGGATGAGCGCTTTACCGCGATGGGGCTTTCTACTGCTAATTTTGCCTATGTCCAGATGCTTTTCGCGCGGAATAACGGCTATCCGGTTTGGGGCTGGTCCGCCTGCCACCGCCCGGGCCAGGGATATACGGTCAATGGCCTGCTTTCCCAGGCCGTAGTTACTCCGCACGCCTCAGCCCTGGTTATTGATTATTATCCCCGTAAAGTAATCGCTAATTTAAAAAGGCTGGAAGCCATGGGGTGCCGTAAGCCTTTTAAAGAGCATGGCCAAGAATATGATTTCGGTTTTTGGGACGCGGTTAATGTTACCACCGGAGAAATATCCCATCTCTATTATACCGGTCTGGACCAGGCCATGCTTTTTATATCCCTGGTGAATTTTTTGAAACCCGGTTGTATTTGGGAACTATTTGCCAAGGATCCCGTAGTCCGGCAAGGACTGAAAAAGCTTCCGTATTTTACCGGCCAGGATGAGAAACTCGCGGGTCTTTACGCCCAACGGGATAAGGAGCCTTTGCCCCTGCCCGCCGCTGTAAGCGAAAAACCACGCGTAATGATAATCGATGATTTTGAGAATAAAAAGGTTAATTCTTTAGGCTATCAGCGAAGAATTCAATGTGAAAGAGCACCGCCCCAGGCCTGTCAAATGAGTTTGGTCAAGGATTCGGTCAGAAAAAATGTGCTCAAAATCGAATATGATTTAAGCCGGCATGACCGGGCCAATGCCATATTTATCGAGCCGTTAAAAAAACTG
>DAOVYW010000138.1 GCA_030635415.1 Candidatus Firestoneibacteriota bacterium | reverse complement strand
TTACTACACAGTCTCGCAAGGGAGAAGAATTATTTGAATAAAAATAGAATAAATGAACAGGTTCCTAGTATCGTGTTTCATAAATAATATCAATATGTCACCCCGGTATGCTTTTAGCCGGGGGCCAGAAAAACATTATTTTTACGGATAAATTCCCTGGATTCCGGCTAAAATCATGCCGGAATGACAAAATATATATTCAACGTACTTGTGAAACACGACACTAGTTAACCCTGTCTTAATTTAAAATTAAGGGGACGTACCGGAGCCATCTCTGCTATAATAGAATGTAAGCTTGGTTTTTTTTCTTAGCACCTAATAAGATCGTTAAATAATTAGGGAGTCAAGATGCCAAAAGGACCGGTTGTTTTTCATCGGAGATTGTGTGTTCATATTGCTATAGTGGTTTTGATTTTCGCTTGTTTTCCCATCCTGGGAGCGGGAATATTTTTTAATTATATGTGTCATAAAATAATTCCCGAACGATCAGAAAAAGCCTTTATTTTTCTGCAACAACAAAACTTGATTAATTATTGCCTGTCTCATAAGAACCCGGCCGCCAACCCGTATTCTCTAAAAACTATTGTCAAAACCAGGTTTGTAACCGCAGAAAATAAAGCGATCCGGAAAATATCCAAACGTAAAATAATTAAAACAGCCAATGAATTAAATGCTAAATTCCCTCCCTTTGAAACAACGACTATTTTTGATAAAGTAATCGTTGTGGTTAAATATTTCATCGTATTTCTAAGCAACATGTCTGAACTTCAAGCTTTTGAATATCTTTTTAATAATAAAGCTGACAATACTGCACGCCAGGCCGGCCCGAAACAAACCGGGAAAGCAAAAGACGCGACATCTTCCAAGTCCAAAGCGCAAATGGCTGCAAAAAAATTGAATCCCCCCCCCCCTAAGCTTTTGTTTATCCCCCCCCAAGTAAAAGCCCAACTTGCGAGTATTCAAGGTTTGGAAATACTGTTTTGGTATAAGACCGAAGAGCATGCCGGGTATTTGTGGCGGCGCAACCGAGGCAAAACGCAAAAGAGCGATTATAATAATTTTACTAATTATAAATTACCAAGAAAACCCGGCATTAATTTATTACTAAAATCTCAAAACGCCTTTTGCTGGAAATACCAAGTCAGACGGAATTTCGGACAAAAAGATCTGTTTTCTCTCGAATTTGATATGACAAGCTTATTTAAAAAGTTTATCGTTTCCAGCCTAATAAGCAGTTTTATTCTAATCTTGATATTTTCGCTGGTTCTCTGGAAAATCATTTATATACAAGGAAATCGGCTCGAAGACGCCATCAGCGGACTCGAGGACGGAATGAAGGAAATATTTCTCGGTAATTATAAACACGTTTTAATTGAAGCCCGCGAGTTTGTCTTTACTCAACGCATTGCCAATATTATGAATCAGATGATATATTTCTTTAACACCCAAACTGAAAAAAGCCAGAAGGAATTCCAGCGAGATCCGCTTATGAAAATTTTCACCCGGCGTTATTTAATGGACGCTTTAGAAAAAGAGACCATTCGCGCTCAGCGTTATCAGCGTCCGCTGGTATTTATATTGGTGGATATTGATCATTTCAAAAATTTCAATGATACCTATGGACATTTGATGGGCGACAAAGTATTGCAACAGACCGCAAAAATTTTGAAAGCCGAGACCAGAGAAACCGATATCATTGCTCGTTATGGCGGCGAAGAAATCGCCATAATTTTATCTGAAACCGAACTCAAAGACGGGACAATTGTTGCAGAAAAACTTAGAGAGGCCGTGGAAAAAAATAAATTTTCTTTTCAGAAGCAAACTGTTCATGTCACCATTAGTCTCGGTGTTACAATTCTAGATAACACCGAGGACACCATAATGACACTCATTCATCGGGCAGACGAGGCGTTATATACTGCTAAACAAAACGGAAGAAATCAAGTCTGTGAAAAAATCACATGAATTAAATAAATAGGATCTTCCGGGTTCTCAATCCCGGCCCGATTTTTCCCATTCCCGGAATACGCGTTGAATGGTCTGCCGGACGGGCACTGAGGGTTCACGCCGGAGGTACCATTTTAATTGCTTAGCCGTATCTTGGTCCATACTGCGGCCCAGCGCCATCACAGCCTCGGAGCGGATATCCTCCTGTTTATTATCCAGCTCATTCCAAAGTACCACGCGATAATCCGTGATACCGGCGGCGACCAGACCGGCGGCGCAGAGAATTCTGACTATGTGATCAGGGTCGTCATTGGCAGTCTCGGCCAGCGCCATCAAAATCTCCTGACCTGAAATACCCTCTAAGCCCATAATCGCGTAACGCCGGATATCCGGAAAACCGTGTTCCAGCGCCTTGATTAATATCGGCTTGGCGCGTTGCTCTCCCATCACGCCTAAAGCCAGGGCTGACACCAATGATTTGGTAAAATTCGCAGACTCTAAATCCGGGGCCAGAATGTCCCGGTATTTTTGTTCCCCGCAGCTCCCCAGGGCCAGGGCACAGATCAGACGGGTTTCAATATCCAGGCCGGGCCGCTTTAGTTCCTCCCAAAAAACCTTAGCCATGTTCCGGGTCCCCAGTTTCATCAATGCCTTGGCCCCTGCGATTTTAACCTCGGGCTTCTCCTCCGGATCAGAGACCAATTTAACCAGTATTCCCTTTGATGGGGAAATCCCGAGTTCTCCTAAAACCGTAGCGGCGGAAGCACGTACCAGGCTGAATTTATGCGATAATTTCAATTCCAAATCCGGCCGGGCGGATTTGGCTTCCAATTCCCCTAAAGCATAAATGGCCCAATGCAGGACTGAGGGATCCCGGGACCCAAGCATTTGCATAACTACAGGAATACTATCCTTATCCGGTATTTCAATCATGGCATACAGGCACGCGATATCTACCCTCGCATCCTTATTTCTTCGTGCCAGAGAATGTATTTTTTCCAAGGCAGTAAAGGATTGAATCTGGGCCAGGGCGTATAGCGAGTGAATCACGAGCCTTTTTTTTCTTACCTCCAGGGCCTTAATCAGCAGGTCGACCGGTTCCACCCGCCCAATATTGGCAAAAGCATCCGCCAACCTGATTTTCATTTTTTTATTGGATTTCTTCCAGGCCTTTATTAAGCAAGGCAGGCTCTCGTAACGTCCTAAAATCCCCAGGATGGTTACTGCAGTCAAACGGATCCGGGAGTCGCGATGTTCAACAAATTGATGCAGGCCGGCTTCAAATCCCGGTTCAGGTTCAATCCGGTATACCAGAATCCGCAGCGCCTCCAGGCACAGACGTACCAGTTCCTTATCCTTGGCATGCTTATTAGCCGTCCTCACCAGTGCTTCGGCTGCCTCCGAACTCCTGGCCAGGCTCAAGGCATCAATGGCCGCCAGGCGCACACGGCGCTTCGGGTCATCCAGTGCTTCCAGGATCGCGGGATAAATCCGCGGATCCTCACTGTCAGCCAAAACTCTTTGTGCCGCTCTCCGAACCGGCTGGAAACGGTCCCGCAACATGGCTTCTATAATTAATTCGCCGGCCTTCTTGCTTCCATCCCGGCCTAAAGCCTCGATTATCAGGATCCGCTTATACTGTAGTCCGGTTTTAAGCTCGTGCTTGATCTTGGCCAGCTTGGAACCCGAGTTTTTTTTCTCGGCCGCACTATAGCCAGCCGGGCAAAGCATGCTTCCAGCACAAAACACAGTAAGTAAAAATAGTTTAGTTAGTTTTGTCATAGACTCCTTAATCCGGTAAAGCCTCAAAAAACGTCAGGGTGGTTTCACCATACTTGCGGGAACGTAATTTCCGGCAGCCGGCCCATCTTCCCGGTATGGATTCACGGCTGCTGTGCTGAAGAATCAACAACCCTTGCGGCGCCATAAGCCTGTCCAGACGGCCTTCTGTTTCCCATAGCTTGGTCTCTGCCTGCTTATAATATGGGGGGTCCAGAAAAATAATATCGAATTTTGCTTTCTGCCCGGCCAACTGCTCTATTGCCTGCCAGGCGGAACAAACTTTTATTTCTGCAACCGTTCCCCGGGAATCAAGGCGGGTAATATTATCCGAAAGGATTCGCGCAATCAGCCTATCGGCTTCCACCATGACCACCTGTCGGCTGCCCCGGCTTAAGGCTTCCAGGCCGACACTTCCGGAACCGGCGTATAATTCCAGAAAACAGGAGTTCTTAATCCGGGAAGCCAGAATATTAAAAAGAGATTCACGTACCCGGCTTAGCGTAGGACGAATTTTCAAGCCGCGCGGTGTTTTCAGTACGCGTCCACGATATTGACCGGCAATAATGCGCATACGACCGGCTTTATTTCACACGTTCAGTAAGAATTTTTTTAACCCTTTGACGAAGTTTAAGCGGCTCAAATGGCTTGACAATATAATCATCGGCTTTGACTTTATAGCCTTCCTCGATTTCCCGCTTCTGGCCAAAGGCCGTCAACATGACTATCAGTATATGGGCGGTTTCCGGGTTGCCTTTCAGACGACGGCAAATCTCATAACCATCCAGCTTAGGCAGCATGATATCCAGCAGCACAAGGTCGGGCTTCTCCGACATAGCCAGGTCCAGGCCTTTCTGTCCGTCCATAGCTTTCAGCAATTGGTAATTTTCATCGCTGGAAAGCATAACTTCCACCAACTCCATGATATCCGGTTCATCTTCAATGATTAATATTTTGTCAACCTTTTCAGAACCACTCATCCAAAGCTCCTTGATTATCAGAATGATTTATTATAAAGAAGCTCGCCGCGGCTGACAAGCCTAATTTTAGATAAAAACAGATTGCCATCTTAAATTACTCCGTCCTGAAGGATGGAGAATTTGTTCCGAGATGTAAGGCCTTGAAATGCGGGAATTTCGCGGCTAACGTATTAAGCGGCCTGCTCAAAGATATGAGGAGTACGGCGGGGATAAATTATCTCTTCCATGGTTCTATTATTTAAAATTATCCAGGGTTGAAACCCGCGAAGCATGCTGATAATCACTCTGAGTTCTCTTACTCCGGCACTGTTTTTCAAGCTTATTGGCAAGGATATTGCTGTCCCTTTTAAATATCCCGGCACATAGTCATGTACAGACCAGCGCCCGATTTCAAATGACGGACCAATATCCAGGCAGGAAATCAATTCCAGGTAAACCGCGATATTATCCGGCATTCGCTCCGGAACATCGGTTTGGTTCGGCAGCATGGATTTTCTTAGTTGTCTGAAAAATTCCGTTTGTTGCGGCGTAAACTTTTCAGGCAATGCCCGGACCATACCCCAATAGGCCTGGTAAAGCATGGATTCGGGGCGGTTGAATTGTACGGCCAGACTATCCAGGCAACTCGGCGTCATGTCTTTCGGATACTCCGCCTTAATGCCCTTGAGTATTTTTTCAATTTCCCAGTCCGGATACGCTTTTAGTATGGATAAACGCAGGGACTTCCTGAATCCCGCCGGCCAGGGTAATTTCACTGCTGCCCAGCGTGCCAGCCGCGTCCTAAATCCTGGAATCTTGCGTCTGGTAAGAGTGTCTTTTGACGGGGCGGAAATATTACGCCGGAATAATTTATCCAGGTTCCGCTCCCAGAATCCGGTCCCGGAATAAAGATAATCCACTCTATGGTAAGCTAAAAGATTATCCAGCAGACGCCTGGTCAAGGTGTAACGCCATCCGGCCAATCCGGATTCCAAGGAACCGCTACCTTGTAATTCCGGCTCCTGAATAAGCCTAAGCCATGGCGGGTATGCGTAAATAGTAGCCGGAGTCTGTTCATTCTCACGGTAAAGCCCCGTAATCATCCCCCAAACCTTCCACCATTGTTTTGTAGAAAGCGGCCGGAAACGGACCCCAGGCATGCCGTGGCGGAGCTTCATTAAATTAAGTTCTTTATTCGCATCAGGATCCAAGTCTCTATCAGTTCCGGAAATTTTCAGCCGGGGAAAGGCCTGACACGCCGTCTGGACCATCAACCATCCTCCGGCCAGGATAAACATCCCAAGCGCGCGCGGCAGGCGCCAGCGCTGCAAAATTTTCAAATGACGGATATAAAAAGGTTTATTGAACCTGATTTCACCAGACCCGGGCTTATCCGTTGGCTGAATTTTCGACTTTTCAGGTGGTATATCCATACCCTCCGGTTTCTTTGGATTACCCGGCTGCAATATTTGAGTTTTATGGCCCGGTTCAACTACCGTGCCATCTGTCCCGAGCTGCGCAGTTCGGGCAAGCTGCACCAGGATATCATCTATCATGTTGAATTTATACATGGCATGGGTATACTGACGCGCCCGTAAAGTCCACTCCTCCAGTTTGGTGTATTTCTCAGGGTTGGCATTTCCTCCCATGAGCAGTTCGCCAACTAGTTGCTGGGCCGCATTGTGCAGCTCTTCCCAGGTCCGCTTATAAGGCTTTTTTTCATCTTCCAGCGCCAGCATTTTGATAAGGGTGGGAACCAATATTCCTCTTTTACTCCCAGTTTTGGTATCATAACCATCATGCAGCCAGGGGATACCGCTGCTTACTACTTCCAACCAGGAGGCCGTGCCGGTCAGAAAGACCGGAAAATCAAGCCAGTATTCGTCATTACTACTTCTGGCCAGGGTACCGCTAAGTTCGGTTTGCAGTGTTTTTAATTCGCCATTATTG
>DAOVYW010000209.1 GCA_030635415.1 Candidatus Firestoneibacteriota bacterium | reverse complement strand
TCGACGACGGACTCATCTGTTGTTATTACCTCCAGCATATCTCCAATCGCCCGTATTAAATCAGCCGGATCAACAGCCACATTCTTCCCATCCGCTGCAGTATTTTTTTGTACGTCATTACGCAATCCCTGCGTAATCTCTGCCATGGTCATGACCGGATACTGAGGCGGCTCTGTGAAATCGAATGAATCAACCGTTACCTTGGCATACATATAAGCCAGCCCGCCTGCCAATAGACCGCTTACCAGGGCGAAAGCTACAATCGGCAGACCAATAATCGCGGCAATCAATCCTGCCAGAAGCATACCCCCCAGGGAGAGCAGAGCCGTGAACCAGCCGGCCCCATTATTCAGCACCTGGGCTTTCAACTCCCACTGAATACCTTGCACTATTCCAGTATACCAGGGAAGCGCTGGGTCTGTCTCTTTCGGCATAACCCACTCTGTCATGGCATGGTTTACCGCTGTATTCAATAAAACCCCGGATAATTTGAACTTGATTCCAGCCCATGCGCTTGGTTTTTCCAGACTCGCGAATTGGATGATATTACGCGCAATAAAATCCGGCACGTAAATTGTTGGTGTTTCTCCGGTTTGTGCCCGGTATTCTCCCATAGAGACTCCCGGCCATAGTCCGGCAAGAATGCCTTTATCTTCATGGATTTGCGAGCGCGTTCCAAAGACCAGATCCGTCTTGCCGAGATCCATGTTCACCATTCGGCCCAAGAGCCGGCTGCCATCCTGGTCAAGCGTGAATTCCGGTCCGCTATGTAACCAGGCATTAAGCACGGCTCGGACCGCGATTAGGCCGGACGCCACCACCAATATTGGCAGCAGATCCGTAGTATTTATTTGCCAATGACCTATGGTCATCTGGATGGAAGCAAACATCGGGAACATCAGAGCAGTAAAGCCCATCATGTTTATGTCCGAAAGCGTCCGCTGAATTCCTTTTGGCCGGGGGAGCGGAAGATTAAATTGAGGGCTAAGCTCCTGCAATTTATCCAGCACAGGTATTCCTTGCTGAGACGGAGCTGCTTCTTTTTCAAGTATTTCAACCGGCCGGCCTTTAATAAGAGTATTTATGTTTTGATATATCCTATTGAACCATGCTGCTGCCATTTTGTACATTACACGATAGGCGTCTTCCTCTCTTGCCTCTTGCTGAGCATGGGCTTGCTCGTGGATTATAAAAAGATTTCTCACAAAATGAGGTATATACATCATACCTTCCTTGTCCAGATAGATTCTGCTTCCCCGCGCATAGGAAATTGTCCAGCCCTGGCCGCTTTGATCCTGATCTGCCTCAAAACCCCGATACTCCGCCATATCCTGGCCATCACCAAACCTCGGCATTATTCCAATCCGCTTGGCTGCCTTGGCATATATAATAGTCACAGCTATTGCCAGGAACAAACCGGTTCCCAGTAACGAACCTAAACAACTATACTCTCTGCGCAAATCCCCAAACCCTATCCGGCCGGCCATGCTTACAGCCTCGGATATTTTGATATTTAATGTCTCGTTCTTATCATAATCCCCGCTTTGAATTTGAGCGTAAATCCCATCTAAGTATTTCTCATACGCTTCGATTGTTTGAGGACTCTCTTGATAAGCTGGTATCCTGGCCCGGGCTGCCTGCACTTGCTCATGGCTGGTGAATAAGTCTTCAACTGGGTCATCTTCATAATTCATTAAAGCCAATGTAAACAGTTCCAAATCCCACAAGGTTGTTGATTGGGCTATACATCTGGTTCTTACATCAAAGGCATCATATATTTGCTTATCCGTAATTATTCCGGCAGCTCTCATCTCTATCAGCTTCTCAGCCGTCGGCCCGGGATACACGTCTAAAAACATGGCCAAGCCATGCGGCTGGACTATTTCCGGCCTCACTGCTCCATAACCCAGATATTTATCACTATTCGGGTCGGCCGAGGCTGAACTTCCCCAAAAGTCATACCCGTTCACTTGGGCATGGGCCATCAAAGCGCCGCCTAATTGCGCCAGAGGATCATCATATTCCGTGCCGGACATATACAGCGGCGGCAGCCCGAATAAAAACGACCCGCCGGCCTTTATTCCTTCCTGGTATAAACCTGGAAATTCAAAACCATACGCTTGATTTACTGTATCCACGCTGTTTTTTCTGGTTATACTGTCCGGCTCCAGTGTGCCATCTCCCACTGCGAACAAGTAAGCAAAAAAACCTTCGTTGTGGCTTTGCAATTTCCACTCTTGATTAATCTTCCCGTTCTTCCATTCCGCATATAATAATCCATCCGGTGTTTTATACGCTTCCCAATCATACCTATCCATTATCTCCCGGGTAAGCCTTTGAATCTCGTCATTATCCGGTAAAGCCTGTTGCGTTACAATCAGGTCAGCATACAAATTACCGCCATCAATCAGGTTATTGGCCTCTTCCATGGGCTCTGGTATGCCATCTTTATCCAGTTGATTCAACCAGCACTTGGTAAAAGGGATTCCGTAGGCGCTATGTTTTTCCTGATAACCTTCCAGGGTTTGCAAGGCTTTTATTACCCGCCCCTCACTCTCGCTCTTATCCATCCCGCCTTCTTGACCGGCCACTGCCCAGATGGAGAGGGCTTTCCCGACATTATTTATAGAGGTATCGTCGAAATAAACTCCATGCTTGACCCTATCCACCGGCCAACCGGTTTCATCATTAATCATCGAATTTAATTGGCTAAGCGCGGTCTCCTGCATTTCAAGCAATTCCGCCCGTTCTTCCGCCGTGATTTCTGTTCGTTCCGCCCGGATTTCAGAAATCGAAATATCCGGCGTATCTACAACCCTGGTTTTGTCCCCTTTCGCCTCAAACTCCGCATATATAATCTTCTTTTGACTTTCTAAATCTGATTCCCTTTCCAACTGCTCAGCCCAGTAAGAGAGGTCCCCCTGAGTGGATAGTGCATAACCGGTCTCCTGTGCCATATTTAAAATAACTTGCCGGGCTTCGAATTTCATCTTTAATTGCTCATATGTTAATTCTCCTTTTTCCATCTGTTCCCACCAGTAGTTCACATCTCCCGTGGTCATACTTAAAACCGGATGATTATAAATCCCATATTGTTCCGCCATTAATTGGACATCAACCGCCGATTCAACAGATTCCAGTATCAACGCAGTTTCCGATGGCGCTATCTCTTCCGTGGTTTCCTCTGGTGGCGGATTAAAACCTATGCAGCCTATACCTACAAAAGGCAGAAAAATTATTATTAACACCAATAAATATAAACTTACCCGTCTAACTATAGGATTACCGGACGCCTTATTCCAAAGACTGCTCATTAAGGGGAGATTTATTTTATAGGTGATTTTACTTTCCCCTTTTTTTAATTCCGCCTGATATGCCAAGGTGGTTTGCTTTATTTCAGCCTTTATTTCAGCAATTGATTTCCCCGTTCCCAAAGAGCTATCCTTCAACCAGGCAACCCATGTCTCGTTTCCAGGAGCAATATGAAAAACGCCTTTAGCAATTTCTTTCAGGTCTTCTGTATATAAATCACGATTTGTTTTAAACTCATAAGCCGTTTCCCGCAAAGTATAGCCTTTGTCTGCAATTTTACTGACCCAGTAACTTATTATTTCTTCCGTAGGACTGGTATTAAATATTTCCCGGAATTGATCTCTGACAAACTCATGCAAATCATCAGTCCGCACGCTGGCTCTCCGGCTTCCCAATATTTTTTTCCTCACTTCTCCCCACCATTTCGTTACAGTATTATAAATTTCATGGTAAGCGTCTTCCTCTGCTGCCTGTTGCCGGGCATGGGCTTGCTCGTGGATTATAAAAAGATTTCTCACAAAACGAGGTATGTACATCATACCTTCCTTGTCCAGATAGATTCTACTTCCCCGCGCATAGGAAATTGTCC
>DAOVYW010000184.1 GCA_030635415.1 Candidatus Firestoneibacteriota bacterium | reverse complement strand
TCATAATTCGGATATTCATATTCATGTTCCCGAAGGCGGCATACCTAAAGACGGCCCTTCGGCCGGAATCACGATAGCGGTGGCTTTAGTTTCAGCGCTCTCGGGGATTCCGATTAGGAAAAATATTGCTATGACCGGCGAAATAACCCTGCGGGGGAGGGTATTGGGCATTGGAGGATTGAAAGAAAAATTGCTGGCCGCCATGCGAGCGGGAATTAAAACCGTAATTATTCCTGATGAAAATCAGAAGGATTTAATAGACCTGCCGGTTGAACTAATCAGAAGCCTGAATATCAAATTAGTTGCGAATATGCAACAGGTTATGGAATTCGCATTGGCAATGGAAAAGAAAAGACGGGTTGAACCGCGAAAATCCACCATGAAAAAAGCCCGGAAACAGCCGATGGACCAAAACGGTATTTCGCCTCCAGTGGTTATGTAGCCGGGACGGCCTCCCGTGGCTGCTCTAATGTTTTGTGTGTTAGACTTATGGTTTTATGTAGGGGCGGCCCTCCGTGGCCGCCCAGGTTAATAACATCAAGGAGAAGCGCCAACCATGAACTTTAAAAAACGTTTAATGACTCCAGGGCCGACGGATATTCCGCCTTCAGTTCTGGCCGAGGCGTGTAAACCAATTATCCATCACCGGACGCCGCAATTTCGCGCGATATTGACGGAGGTCGTTGCCGGGCTGAAAAGAGTATTCCGCACCAACCATGACCTGCTGATTTTTCCGGCGGCTGGTACGGGCGGCATGGAATCCGCAGTAGTAAATCTCTGTTCCCCCGGCGATACCGTTTTAACGGCATCATGCGGGAATTTCGGCAATCGCTGGACTGCCATTGCCAAAGCGTATGGAATATCAACCGAGCATTATGAAGTCGAATGGGGCCAAGGAAATGATCCGAAGGAAATTGAAAAACGGCTGGCTGCCAATCCGGGGATTAAGGTGGTTTTCACCACTCTCTTGGAAACCTCCACTGGAATAGAGTCGGATATCCGGACGATTGGTGATATTGTGGCCCCAACACCGGCGGTTCTGGTAGTGGATGCCATATCCGGTATGGGTGCTACTCCTATGAAGACGGATGATTGGAAAGCCGATGTAGTAATCGCCGGGGCCCAGAAGGGTTTTATGATTCCTCCGGGACTGGCCATGGTGACGATTTCTTCCAAGGCCTGGGAACTGGCAAAAAAGTCCAAAATTCCAAAATATTATTTCAGTTGGGAAAAAGCCCACAAATCCATGACAGCCGAGGCTCTGGCCAATACGCCGTATACGCCTTCGGTGTCTTTGATTATGCAAATGGCGGAATCTCTTCGCCTCATTGAGGAGGAAGGGCTGGAAAATATTTGGGAGCGTCATGCCCGCATGGCCCGGTCCGCCCGTTCGGCCATGGAAGCTCTGGGTCTGAAATTATTTGCGACCGGCCGGCCGAGCAATGCCGTGACCTCGGTTTACGTGCCGGAAGGTGTCGACGGAACAAAATTATTTAAGACTATCCGGGATACCTATGGCATCACTTTAGCCGGCGGCCAGGGTAAAGTAAAAGGCCGGATATTTCGCATCGGGCATTTAGGCTATGCTGATGATTGGGATATAGTTGCGGCTGTGGCCGCCATCGAACGGGCTTTGTATGAGCAGGGATACACTTTGGAGCTCGGTGCCGGTGTTGCCGCGGCGGAAAAGGTTTTGTTTTCTGAAAAATAACCTGGAGGAAAGGTATGTACAAAGTATTAATTAGTGATAACTTGGCCATGGAAGGGCAGCAAATCTTAAATGCTGATCCGGAAATTGAACTGGATGCGCGGGAAAAAGTCGCGCCGGAGGAACTACTCAAGATAATCAAGGATTATGATGCCTTGATCATCCGGAGCGCGAGTAAAGTGACTTCCGAAGTATTAGCCGCCGGGAATAAATTGAAAATCATTGGGCGGGCCGGAGTAGGGGTCGATAATATAGATATTCCGGAGGCCACGCGGCGCGGTATAATTGTAATGAATACTCCGGATGCCAACACTATTTCTACGGCGGAACACACCTTCTCCCTCCTGCTGGCTATGTCCCGGAATATTCCGCAAGCCGATAGTTCGGTTAAAAAGGGTAAGTGGGAACGGAAAAAATTCATGGGGAGTGAAATATACGGGAAAATTCTGGGCATTATCGGGCTAGGTAGAATTGGGACGGAAATGGCCAAAAGGGCTTTGGCTTTTGGCATGACGGTTAAGGCCTATGATCCTTTTTTGACTGAAGTGCAGGCGGACAAATTAAATGTTCAATTAGCCTCGCTGGATGAGCTTATTTCTACGTCGGATTACATCACTGTGCATACGCCCAAAAACCGGGATACCGCGGGAGTAATCGGAAAAGCCCAGTTTGAAAAGATGAAGCCTTCCGCCCGTGTGGTAAATTGCGCCCGCGGGGGGATTGTCCGACAGGATGACTTGCGTGATGCGTTGCAGGCCGGGAAGATCGCGGGTGCGGCGCTGGATGTTTACGAGAGCGAGCCCCCAACGGATAAAGGGCTTTTAAATTTAGAAAATATCATTCTGACGCCCCATCTCGGCGCTTCCACGGAAGAGGCCCAGGTTAAGGTCGGGGTAATCATAGCCGAACAGATTTTGGATGCGCTCAAGGGGAAAGTGATACGTAATGCCGTGAATATACCTTCTTTATCGCCGGAGCTTCTAAAAGAAGTGGCTCCGTATTTGGAACTGGCAGACCGGCTGGCAAGCTTCCAAGCCCAACTCTTGGATGGAAAATTAAGAAAGATCACGGTTAAATTTGCCGGGGAGGTTTGTGATTGTCCCACGGATATTATGACGGTAGCAGCGGTTAAGGGCATCCTTTCAACCATGCTTTCCGAGACCTTGAACTTCGTGAACGCCAGGTTCCTGGCCAAGGAAAGAGGTATTGAAGTAATAGAGACCACTTCGAAAGATACTAAGGATTTCACAAGCACTATTGCGATATGCGTGGAAAGCGAGAAGGAAACTCGTGAAATTGTGGGAACCCTGATCGGCAAGAAGCGTGAGCCGTACGTGGTATCGATTTTGGGATATCATACGGATTTTAGTCCCAAGGGTAACTTGCTGGTTTTCACGCACCATGATGAGCCGGGAATCGTTGGGAAAATGGGGACCATTTTAGGTGATGCCGGTATAAATATTGCGGCGCTCCACATGGGTCGCAATGAACTGGGAGGGGAAGTTATCAGTATTTTGAATCTTGATTCTGACGTTCCCCAGGAATTGCTGACTGATCTATACCGGGCCGCCAAAATTAAAACGATGAAACTGGTGAAGTTATAAATATTAGGTGCGACCGATCGCATCCTAGTTTCCGGCGATAGATGCCAAAGTAAATAATATATTAGATATGGGTTAGAACCTCACCGGAAGTTGTAGGGGCGTTTAATTAAACGCCCCTACGCCCCGTGGGGTGGCAAAATAGTGGAGAATTGAAAAATCGTATGAAGTATTAACGTGCCGGAAAGGCTGAAATATTTCATAACTATGTGAAAGAGGTTAAGTATAAATAATGCCGAACTTAGTAGTAGTTGGTGCTCAATGGGGCGATGAGGGAAAAGGGAAAATCATAGATTTGCTGGCTGGCGGTGCGGATGCGGTGATCCGTTATCAGGGTGGGAATAACGCCGGACATACTGTGGTGATTGACGATAAAAAGCATATTCTCCATCTGGTTCCCTCAGGGATTTTGCATCCCGGAGTTACCTGTCTAATCGGTAACGGCGTGGTTATTGATCCCGTAAGCTTGCTCTCGGAGATTGAAGTCCTGGAAGCCAGTGGAGTTCAAGTGCGGGAAAATCTTAAGATTAGCGAACTTGCCCATGTTACATTGCCATATCATTGCGCCCTGGACCAGGCTTACGAGGCCAAACGGGGAAAAGTTAAAATTGAAACGACGCATAGAGGAATTGGACCAACCTATAAGGATAAATTCGGCAGGACGGGTATTCGGATGGCGGATTTAATGGATCCTGACGGATTAGAAAGCCGTCTGGAGCAAAATCTGGAAGAAATTAATTTTATGTTTAAGAATTATTTTGCTTTACCCCCTTTTCAAATTAGGGAAATTCTAGTACAATATACAAACTTGGGACAGCGCCTAAGCGGATACATTGCCGATACCACGGAGATAGTAAATAGCATGTTAGATGCAGGAAACATGGTTCTTTTCGAGGGTGCACAGGGAACTTTTCTGGATATTGATTTTGGAACATATCCCTTTGTTACCGCCTCGCATACCATAGCCGGGGGCGCCAGCACGGGAACCGGGGTAGGACCAACGCGGCTGGAGAAAGTGCTGGGAATAGTGAAGGCCTACACTACCCGGGTAGGGGCCGGCCCCTTGCCGACTGAATTGAAGGACAACGAGGAGGATCTTCGCAAACGTGGAAAAGAGTATGGTGCCACCACGGGACGTCCGCGCAGGTGTGGATGGTTTGACGCCGTGATAGTGCGCCGCGCTAAATTGATAAACGGATTTGAAAGCATGGCGTTAACTAAATTGGATGTTTTAAGCGGAATAGAAAAATTACCCATTTGCACAGCATATAAAATTAACCATGAAATAGTAAAAACTATTCCGGCGGCTTTAAGAAAAACTGACAAAATTGAGACCATATATGAGATACTACCAGGATGGAAAGAAGATATCTCAGGGATTAGCAAATATAAAGACCTTCCGGATAATACTAAAAAGTATGTAAAGCGCATAGAGGAATTAGTCGGCGTTAAAATATCACTTATATCAGTAGGTGAGGAGCGTAAGCAAACCATCCATATGGATGATTGTAATCTAATAGCGAGCCGGTAGCTCAGTTGGTAGAGCATCGCCCTTTTAAGGCGGGTGTCGAGAGTTCGAG
>DAOVYW010000095.1 GCA_030635415.1 Candidatus Firestoneibacteriota bacterium | reverse complement strand
TGAAGCAGGGCAAGCTTACCGGCGCGGAATACTACGCTGCTGCCAGTGAGCATCCTGTACTGCTGGAAGGTATTGAGACCCCCGCTTTATATGAAGCCAGCCAGAAGGCGGTGCGCAGCTTTTTGAATTTCGAGAGCCAGGGATATTGCAACGATTTGCGTGAGCTTTTGGACGAGCTGAAAACCTCAATTTACAATCCACTGCTCGCAAAATTCGATCGCAGTCGCATGGCTTATCGCAAAGGCGATCTGAACATCCTGAAATATAGCGCACATCTTTATGCTACAGCCCGCAGATTAAAGCTGGATTTGAGTATCTATCCCAACCTGGCGAAATTTCTCAGTTTGAATCAAAATTTCTTCTCCCCGCAAGTTGATCCGGATCAGCTGTTTCGTGAATTGGATCAGTTGGACCAGGATATTCGTACACATCTTTATACGAGCGATATTCAACCGGAATTGGACGCGCTATATCATCGTGTGGATATTATTGAAAAACTCCTCAATATCTCCGCGGCTCCGGAGGAATTGCAGGAATTCCGGAACCAGCGCGAAAAATATGCCATGAAAGAATTTATTGATTTCATCAATAATGTAGGGGCGATTCGCGAATCGCCCCTACAAACCCAATCGCCCTCACAAACCCAGAATGATTACCCCGGCCTTCTCGACCCGGAAATTACCATCCTTGATCATTACCTCGACATGGTAGAGGAGTTCTACCGTCTGGCAGATGAACGGAGTATTCATTTCGCAGACAACCTTCTGGAGAAGATGGAGCGCGAGGAAGAAAACCTGGCAGTCATGATAAACGGCGGATTTCATGCGGATAAAGTACTGGCTGAACTCCAGCGCCGGAATGTTACCTATGTATCAATCAAGCCGCGCGTGATCCGGCATGATGTGGTGAATCCCTATTTTGACCTGCTCCGGAATCGGCAGAACCCCCTGGAAGAGCTCCTGGCTAAGAATCAGACCATTATGGCAATATGGACGGCATTGGATAATAAGCAATTTCTCGCGAATTTGGAATTAATATTTAAACCCTGGGCCAAGGCGCTGACGCTAAATGTAAATGAACGGGAACGATTGAAAATGTACCTGGCGGAAAATGACCTTATTGAGGTTGCCATGATAAGTGAAAGCCAGGCGTTGGAGGCAGGACTGAAAAACATGGATGGTGTGAAAGTTTTCTCCACAACCCTTATATCCGCTGCCGGAGAACCAATAGTCGTACTGCTTGCTCCGGAAGGTGAGATTTCAAAACGGCTGGAGCAAAAGCCGCTAGATTCAAAAACCATAGGCAATATGAGAATTGATGTATATTCCTCTCTTCAAGATGCTGCCAAAGTCACCCAAGCCATTCAAAAAAGCCGAACCTGGATTTCCACGGCAGTGGCCGGTATTATGGAGTGGGCGAAGGATATTCCGGAGAAAATATTGACGATAAGCAATAAAAAAAGAGCAGGCGTTAAAGCTACCTTAACCCTCCCTGTACTTTACAAGATATTCTCGTTTTTGCCCAAACGTACAGTGGGAATATTTATTGCTCCCTTGGCCGAATTGCGATATACGGCGCGTATTTCCGTGGCAGCTCTATTAGGAATGAAGATACCTAAATACGGGGAAATATCTAAAGCGCTAATGTGGCAATTCCTGGAAATGCATAAGGATAAAGAGAAAATAAAGCATAAATACAATAAGGGGTTTAGAAATGTTGCCAATAAGAAAATAGAAAAGGATACGATAGAAAAGACTATAGTAGTATTGCGATTAATTGGGATTCAATGGATTATCCGGGGAGCAAAATATGGAATGATTGCCGGTGTATTTGCGGGAATAAGTTCAGTAATTGCCGCAATGCTATTTGGCGGGATGCTTCCTTTGCTGGGGCCGATGAATATTTTTACGGCTATGATAATAATTATAGCAATGCCCGTAACCGGATTTCTTATGGGCAATATTCTGCCGCATGCATTATACAACAGTATTTACACCGGCGCGTCGTTGAGTTTGGAACAGGATAAGCCCCGCACACCTCTGTCAGCACTGGCTTTGACCATCGCCGGAGAGGTTCCTTTAGCCGATGTTGTTCATGAGCCGGAATACAATGTGCCTTTGGATAAAAGAAACAGATTGCTCGATCATGTAAGATTAACCGGGTTCCGCCGGGGAGCTTTATTGATTATGGGCGCTTTTTTTCTGATGGCTGCTCCGGTATTTGCTTTTACGCAGCCGCTTAATACACTTTCGGCCGGCGAAACCGACCAACATGGCCAAATGATCGGATTCAAACGCAGCCATGGCATGATCAGTATTGCCTCACTGATGAAAGACAAGCCGAAAAATATTAAGCTTGTTCAGGTTAGTGCCGGGATGTTCCTGTGGCGGGAAGTTTTAAGCCCAATCCAAACAAATAAGGAGTTCTATTTAACCAAAAGTATGATACAGGCGCTGGATTTGGAGACGCTCAATAAGGATACCAAGGGCTTAGGACAATGGTTCACCCGTTCATTTTGGGCTAAACAATTATTGACCTATAGTCTGGAGCATCAGACCGGGCTATATGAGAATACTATAAAATGGCACGTGCGGTTAGCCAAAGGGGGCTTCTATCCTTTGGGCAGAGTTTTGATGTATGAGGAAGAAAAACCTGAGCAGATTGATACTAAGCGGCAGACATACGAGGAATATTATGAAGGTGAAGATGTCCGCGGTTTAACCCCGGTAGAGCTTAGCCGGATATTTGATGAGTTGATAGAAGATATTACTATTAGCCTGCTGCACAAAAAACGAATGGAAGTTGATGAATTAACTGAGACACAAGCTTTAGAGGATCGGATGGGAGAGTCAGCGCAGTTCCTCGCTTTGAAAGACGGCAATGAAAAATTACTCGAAATATTGGAGTCGATTGACAAGACCATCTGGGCACGGCTCTTACAGGAATACAGGGGAAAAGATGGAGAAGCTCTAGTCGCGGCCGGGATAATAGAGGACGTAATCAAGACGCAATTTTATGAATCAAATGGGCCTATATATATGTCAAAAAGAGCTAAACGTTCCATGGAGGGACAGAAGAAGGTTGATCAAATAGTCGCTATGGCTGCTCCGGAGACAACAGAATATATGTTGGATGTTTTAGAGAAATTTGATATTCAAAACAAAAGTAATTTGGTTAAGCGGGTAGATATGTTTAAGCGGGTATTGAAGACTCTTCAGGCGGTTAAGGCCGAAGCCGGCACAGCTGTAAGTATGAAAATAAGCCAGGAAGATGCCCAAGCTCTGGTGTGTGAACTTGACCACTTGCACGCCCGGGATGAAGCGCTTGCGGCTAAAATGGGTGAAGAGAATGGTGATGAGGTTTATTCTATTTGTGATGCCCGGCAAAAGGAAATAATACTAAAGACAGCGGACGGCAAGAGTGAGCATGCTTTCCTGGCTCCTACAATTGGTGAATTTATTGGAAAAGACAAATCAAAAGACAATATTATCACCGAGATGAAAAACGGGACATTACGTTTCTTCGAATTCCGGGGCCGGGCCAAGTCTTTAGCCCGGGAAAGCAAGCCGAATATTATAAGCTGGATAGTAAGCAGTGTTTTGATATTATTGATAAAGATTTTAACCATAAGAGGAAGAAACATAATCTGTCCGGGGATTCAAAAATTATTCCCCTCATTTACGCTGGCATATTTTAATCATGCGGTGAAGCAACAAGCTATTAAGGATTTAAGCAAAAAGGACGGATTTGAGCAAGCAGGTATCAGGATTGATAAGCTGGCTTTGACCTGGGAATTAACGCGTCCGAATAGTTATTTGCGGCAACAGTACCGGCGCATGGCGCAGGAACCGAAGAATCACAGATTACAGGCGGAGTTTGCCAAAGGTATTGTCAGGTTTATGATTAAATATGATGAGAAACAAAATAAGGATAAAGTGAAAGGCTGGACAGCAAAAGACCGGAATCGTATGCATATCATGTTAGCCGGCCGTTTGGCCGAGCGTTTGAATACTATGCCAATGATTGGGAATTATGCTGAGCCGGATACGGGTTATGAAAAACTGGAAAATCAAGCTGACGATAAAAAAACCAAGGAATTAGGCAATTTCAGTATTTTTGCTATTCTGTTCCCGCAAGAGCTCCCCGAAAAGCATAAAAAAGTCCTTGGTGTCCGGGGAACGGCCGGCGCTTTAACCGACTTTTTGGAGAGAAACCACTTTATAGTTAATAAGGAAACCCGTGAGAAATACTTCAAGCGGACCTTTGAACTTCGTTCTGGATCTTCGGTGTAGTAGGGGCGGGTTCCATGCCGGTCCGCCAATTCTAAATTATACGTAATTGCAAAGGGCGGGCACACCCTTCGGCTTCGCTCAGGACAAGGAGGCCCGCCCCTACAAAAAGCTTTCCTACTGTCATAGGGGCGGCTTCCATAGCTGGCCCGTAAAATTTGAAATTAACGAAATTGCATAGGGCGGGCACGGAGACCCGCCCCTACAAAAAACATAGGAATTTTGAGTTCATCGCAGGGGCAACACATGTATCGCCCCTACTTTCATCCTTCCTGAAGCACAATAATATAGGCAAAATAATTACATAAAAGCTTGCAAAGGTTGTTGGTTTTGGGGTATGATACCAGACTTTAATTAAACCGTCTTAGCAATTCAATTAACGAAGGAGCAAAGTTGTATTGAATCCATGGAAAATTATCATTGAAAAACTGGATTTAAACCGTGAAAGCTTGTACGAAGCTTTGTTTACCCTGGGCAATGGCTATCTGGGTACGCGCGGGGCCATGCTGGAATCCAGCAATTCCAAGGCCCATTATCCTGGAACTTATATTGCGGGGGTTTACAATAAGCTGGAGACAGCGATTGCGGGCCGGAGAATCGTCAACGAGGATTTCGTGAACTGTCCCAACTGGCTTTTCCTGAATTACAGGTTAAATGGCAGTTCCTGGTTTGACCGGCAGAACGTAAAAATTATCGCCTATCGCCGGGAATTGAATATGCGGCGGGGAATATTAAACAGTCTGCTGCGCTGGCAGGATGAAAAAGGCCGAATTACCGAGATTGTCAGCCAGCGTTTAATCAGCATGGCGGATCCGCATTATGCCGCCCAGCGTTTTATAATCCGGCCCCGGAATTATTCCGCCCAAATAACCATCCGCAGCGGCATTGACGGATCAATTATCAATGCCGGGGTAGAGCGCTACCGTCAGCTTAATTCCAAGCATTTAAAGCCTTTATCGCATGGTAACTTCGGGAAGGACGGCATCTATTTGCAGATGCAGACTAACCAGTCCGGAATTCAGATTACCGAAGCTTTGCGGACACGGGTTTTTCGCGGCCAGGACGAAATTAAATTGAACCGGCGGACGATTATTCAGGGCCGGGAAAAGGTCTTTCAGGAATTTAGCATACCCATTAACCAGGGAGAGGAATATGTTCTCGAAAAACTGGTAAGTGTATATACTTCCCGGGATCAGGGGGTAGTTGATAATATCCTGGCCAGCCAGGAAGCGTTGCAAAAAGTCGAACGCTACCAGGATTTATATATTCCACATACCACTAAATGGAGAGCCTTGTGGAAGCGTTTTGATATCGAGGTGGATAATACGCCCCGCATCCAACAATTACTGCGGTTTCACATTTTTCATTTATTGCAGACCGCTTCCACATATAATGACGATAATGACGCCGGCCTTCCGGCGCGCGGGCTGCACGGAGAAGCCTATCGCGGACATATCTTCTGGGATGAAATATATGCTCTGCCTTTTTATACTATTCACGCGCCGGAAATCAGCCGGGCCTTATTGATGTACCGTTACCGCCGGTTGAACCCCGCCCGCGAGTACGCCCGCCAGCATGGGTATGAGGGGGCCATGTTTCCCTGGCAGAGTGGCAGCAGCGGGTATGAGGAAACTCAAACCCTGCATTTGAACCCTTTATCCAAGGAATGGGGGGATGATTACAGTTCTCTGCAGCGCCACGTTTCTATTGCCATCGCTTACAATATTCTGATCTACTTCCGTATTTCCCAAGACCAGGATTTCATGGATCGCTACGGGGATGAAATAGTTCTGGAAATCGCCCGTTTCTGGGCTGGTATTACGAATTATAATCAGACCCGGGACCGTTTTGAGATTCAGGGGGTCATGGGTCCGGATGAGTTTCATGAGAAGCTGCCGGGCGCGAATTTTGGAGGATTGCCGAATAACGCTTATACTAATATCATGGTGGTTTGGGTACTGGACAAAGCCCTGGAATTGCTTAATACCATGCCAGAGGAAGAATCGCTGGCACTGCGGGCCAAGTTGAGCCTGTCCAATGACGAACTGGAACGCTGGGAAAATATTACCCACAAAATGTTTATACCCATGGAACAAAATGGATTGATCCACCAATTTGAAGGATATCTGGATTTACAAGAACTGGATTGGAATGAATACCGGCATAAATATGAGGATATTCACCGTATGGACCGGATACTTAAAGCCGAGGGCCGGTCTCCGGATGAATATCAGGTTTCCAAGCAGGCTGATGTTCTCATGATATTTTATATGCTCTCTCCGGATGAAGTGGGTAACATCTTTCAGAAACTGGGGTATAAATTCAACCACCAATATATTAAAACCAACTTTGATTATTATCTGCCCAGGACCTCACATGGTTCCACATTAAGTTATGTAGTGCATAGTTATGTGGCTTATCTGATAGGCGATTATAAAACCGGGGAGGAGTTCTTTCTAAAGGTTCTCTACTCTGATTACGAGGATATCCAGGGCGGGACCACATCGGAGGGGATACACGTAGGCGCTATGGGCGGGTCCCTGGACTTGTTTTACCGCTGTTTTGCCGGATTGCAGATCAAGGACGACAGGATTTGTTTTAATCCCCGTCTGCCGGAACATATGAATAAAGTGAAATTTCAGATTATGTATAACCATCGGTGGTTCCGGGTGGAGATTACCCGCCAGGGTATAAGCCTGCTGATCGAGAAACGGCGGATCAGGACATTGCAACCGCCTTCAGCGATTCCGGTGTTTATTAAAGACCGGCTGTATAAGTTTATTCCCGGAAAGCGCCAGACCGTCAAGTTATGATTATTGAAAAGCTAGCAGCCCATAACCTTACGGAGTTTGCGGGTTTAATAGATAAATATTTTAAGGAAATGAGGGTGGCGCAGGAGTTGTTGGGCCGGGACCGTGATATAACCATTCCTTTAGTGGCCTATGCCTCACCGAAATCCGGGGCTTGGCTGGCGCGTTCCGGAGAACAAGAAAACACCATCGGACTGGTCGCCCTACGAACCATAGCCAACCGGACCTGCGAGCTAAAGCATATATACATTCTTCCTAATGAAAGACGGCAGGGAAATGGTCGGATTCTAATGGAACATGCAATCAACTTTGCCCGTCAAGCCGAGTACCACGAGATTTTGTTGGCGCTGCGGCCTGAGCAGGAAGCTGCTTTGAAATTGTGCGACCGGAACGGTTTTAAACGCTGCGCCCGTTATAATGAGGATCGTCGCGCCGGATTGTTTTTCTCCTATAAACTTATCAATTAAACTCATTTCAATTTTTCCAAATGCCGAAGAAGTTTAAGCAGTATGCGATGCTCCCGGTAGGTTAAAGCGCGGTTTTCAAATAGGAGCTTAATCCGGCGCATGAATTCGGGAAGCCGGCTGCGAGGCTTGTAATCACCGGCCAAGACGAGGGTTTTCAGCAGGTCATAAACCCGTTGTTTCTCACTATGATTTGCCAGGCGTTCCTCGGCCTGGGGAGGACGAGCTTGGACGCTGGAGGTCTGGAACCATTCGTACAAAAAAACCATTACCGCCTGCCCAAGGTTCAAACTGCCTTTTTCCGAGGTTGGAATAGCCGCGGCAATATCGCAGAGAAAAAGTTCTTGGTTGGTCAGGCCGTCGCATTCGGCGCCAAAGACCAAGGCTGTAGGTTGACCATCAGGCAGGGCGGTCAGCCTGGCCGCAACGGTACGGGGATTGACAGGTGGTATTTTAATACGGCGGAGCCGGCGGGAAGTGGCAATGGTGAAGACGCAGTCTTTCAAAGCCGAACGCAGGTCGGGGAAAGTCCGGCTTTGGGAAATGATATCCCGGCCGTCGCAGGCCATCCGAACGGCCAGGCACTTATCATAAGGCCGGGGTTCGACCAGTCGCAGATCGTAAGCGCTGAAATTTATCATTGCCCGGGCCGCAGCGCCGATATTTTCAGCCAACTGTGGACGCACCAGGACAATAGCCGGAGGATAATGATTATTTGGCATGGAAGTATTTACCCACCCTTGTTAAATATTTTATTAAATATGCCCGGCGTAACGCGGGCCGAATAAATATCTTACAATCCATTTCAAATAGATACTAGTTTAATTCTGTGATATAATATAAATAAAAGGAGGCAGTTGCGGTCTAAAGCCGGTGGCTGCCAGAGCATAAACCAGAACAGAATTAAGCAAACATAGTTGACATACCATAAAACCAAAGAGGAGGAATAAACATGAGCGGCCACCATTGGGAATTGGATTACCGGCTAAAGCTTGATTTTGGTCCGACGGAGCTAATG
>DAOVYW010000103.1 GCA_030635415.1 Candidatus Firestoneibacteriota bacterium | reverse complement strand
TTCCTAAGCTTGTCATTTCGAGGCGAAGCCCTGGACTAAATCATCCCCTGGACAAAAGCATCCAGGACAGGCAGGACGGGCCGGGAAATCTCACGAATTCTTTTTAAACAAGAGTTTCCTTGGAGATTCCTCGCTACGCTCGGAATGACAAAGTATGAGAATTCTGTTAAAAAAGGCTTTCCGCAACAGAGTACTGCTTACTTAAAATCAACCGCCTCTTCTGATAATTCTCCCCAATAAATCAAGCGGGCTTCTCCTTTTTGCTGCACTTCCGAAAAACTGTCCGCTAATAAAGAAAAGCTCATTTCCAATTCCGCTCCGCCGCGGGTCTTGATTGTCACCGGGGATCTTACCCATCTGCGCCGCGCCGCCAGCAGGGTCGCGGCCATAGCCCCGGTGCCGCAGGCCAGGGTTTCCCCCTCTATGCCGCGCTCATACGTCCGCAATTCGAGGCAATGTTCATTCACCACCCTGCAAAAATTCACATTGGTCCCATCCGGTTGAAACCTCTCATGCCAACGTACTTCCCGGCCGAGACCCTCGACATCTTCGGCCTCTAAATCACCGGAGAAAAAAACCAGGTGAGGCACGCCGGTATCCGTAAAATCCGCGGTTCGTTTGCCCGCCTTAAGCTGCAAAGGGATATCGGATTCAAACTTTTTCGGCGCCGGCAGGCTCAGCCTAACCTGGGATCCTTCCACCTGCGCGTGGTAAACCTCCGAGAAAGTTGTGAAAATCAATTCCTGCTCTTCTTCCCCGGCGCCTACCAATACGGCAAAACGGGCCAGGCAACGGCCGCCATTCCCGCACATAGCTGCCTCAGATCCATCGGCATTGAAATATCTCATGCCAAAATTTGCCTGGGATGCGGTTAAAAGAAATATCAATCCATCCGCACCCACACCCATTCGGCGGCAACACAGACGCCGTATGAAATCAGGATCTTCCAGGGATATCTCTCCCTTACGGTTATCCAGCACTATAAAATCATTTCCCGCGCCTGACATTTTGGCAAATCGCAAAGCAGACATGATATTGTCACCTTTATTTTATTGGTTGCCGATAAAATTAGTTGGCAGGAGAGTATAGCAAAAGCAGGTGCAATACGTCAATGGGAAGAATTCATCCAGAGAAGCCGGCATTTCTTTGACATGTCGTAATTTTTGTATTAATATTAAAATTACGCCGCGTTTTTATGAAATCTGCAAAAAACACTCCTCCCTACTCTCCCGGCGTTTCCAGCAGAAAAAATTGGTTATGCGGCGCTTCCACCGGGGTAAAGTCAGCGATAATCCGCAAACCCGTGGACAAGATGCTTTTAACTATCCGGGATTTAGGGTATCCGGAGCGGCCCATTTCCCAGTAGTGACCCGGCGTCATATCTTCTTTATCTTTGAGACGCGGCCAGTGCCTGACCCAGGATTTTTGCCGGCCGCCGGGCAGCTTATAATTACAGAAAAAGGCGTGGGAAGCGTAAGGTATGGAAATCAGGATCCGCCCTCTGGTCACCCGGCAAAGCTCCTGCAAAGCACAGGAAAATTCCTCAAAAGGCAAATGCTCCAATACCTGACAACAAAGGACGAAATCTACTACATCGGCCGCCAGGGGAAGCTTACGCACGTCCGCAATAATGTCCGGCTCCAGTTCAGGTTCTGTATCGCAGGTCAGGACGCTTAAGCCCGCCCGGCGCAGAATATGCGCCACTACACCGGCTCCGATGCCGACCTCCAGTACATGCCGGGCCCCTGATTCCCTTATGGCCTTAAGGTGGCAATAATACTGCGCCAGCCGCTGGGGCGAGTAGTACTCCAGGAAACAAAATTTCTTTAAGTGGTTATGCTCTTCCGGCATGGCTAGGTTTTACTTAATGCCGCCAGCTCCGGCTCCAGCATCTCATTAATAGTTTCACGCCGGCGAATAACCCGGGCCCGGCCGCCGGCAACCATAACCTCAGCCGGCCGGGGCCGGGAATTGTAATTGGAGGCCATTGCCATGGCATACGCTCCGGCGCTTCGCACTGCCAGCAAGTCTCCGGGCTCCAACTGCGGAATATGACGATCCTTGCCCAGAAAATCACCGGATTCGCATATCGGACCCACTATATCGGTTAAAACCGTCTTACCTCTGCTCCGCCGTGAAACCGGTAAAATACGGTGATAAGCGTGATAGAGACTTGGCCGTATCAGGTCATTCATGCCCGCGTCCACAATCGCAAAAGTTTTCAGGTACCCCCGCTTGAGGTATTGAACCCGGGTTACCAATATCCCGGCATTGCCCACGATAAAACGACCCGGTTCCAGGATAAGCCGGCAGTTGAGCGGCCGGATAAGAGGTATGACCGCTCGGGCGAATTCCACCGCGGTCTGAGGACGCTCTTCATCATAAATGATTCCCAGGCCGCCCCCTAAATTGAAATACTTAATTTCAAAACCTTGTTGCCGGAGATCCGCAATCATCTTTTTCAAACGCTGGATGGCCTGGATATAGGGTGTGGCACTGGTAATTTGAGAACCAATGTGCATATGAATCCCGACCGGCTCCAGGTTACGCAGACGACGGCTCTGCCGGAAAAGATCCATGGCCAGGGATATTGAAAGCCCAAATTTATTCTCTTTTTTACCGGTAGTAATATATTTATGCGTCCGGGCGTCGACATCCGGGTTAATCCGGAAAGCGACCCGGGCTTTTTTCCGGCAGCGTCCGGCCACGCGGTTAATCAGGCGGGCTTCAGGTTCCGACTCGACATTAAACATCAGAATCCCGGCGCGCAGGGCCGCCGTAATTTCCACCTCGGTCTTACCCACTCCGGCATATACCATCTTGCCGTACGGCACTCCTACCGCCTGCCCCCGTACCAGTTCCCCCTGCGAGACAATATCCAATCCGGCTCCTTGCCGGGCAAGCAGGCGGAGAATGGAAAGATTGGAATTGGCCTTAACCGAGTAGCAGATCAAGGGATCAAGCTCGGAAAAGGCACTCTGAATTTTTCGGAAATGGGAAAGCACGGTGTTTTGGCTGTAAATATAAAGCGGTGTCCCGTAGGCCTTGGCCAGCCTGGCTACGGGGACTTCTTCACAGTATAATTCACCTTTGTGCACGGAAAAGTCATCCATTTAATTTCCTTACCAGGAACCAATCAGAATTTTTTAGCCAGGCTAATACGGTGGATTTGGTGAAATTCCGGGGTTAAATCATGGTTCAAGCTTACTTTCCAATCCATTATATTTAACCCCCACCAGATATTCATGCCGTCATAACTCCGGCCGGCATTGCAAAGCCGGTACTGCAGGTGGGATGTTATCACCTCAGACCATTGGATTTCAGATCCTATTTGAAAACGCAACAAATCATTAAAGGGAGCTTCCAGCTTGGCTTCCAATTTAAAAAACGGCATTAACCTATAAGAAGAATCGATCTCAATCTCAACCGGCCAAAAACGACCGCAATTATAATATTGCTTGATATCTTCCTCCGCGTAAACCCGCACTTGGGCTCTCAGGGGCAGATTATAAGCATCCTTACAAAAATCATTCAATTCAACCGCTGCCAAGGTTTGCAGCTTATGCCAATCAACTGGCAGCCATTTTGAAGCTACAACCCCGAGCATCTTATTCTTCAAATAACCCCGAAGGTACTCCTGCCCTTGACTCAAGTAATGCTGTTTAACTTCCTCGGGCACCTGGATTTCCTCTCCATATATCACGGCCTTTTGTACAGCAAAGCACTGCAGCCTTTCAGCCGTGGCACTAAAAGAAAAAAACAGCAAAAAGGCTGCCGACAAGGTGACCTTTAAAAATTGTTGAGACATTAACCCTTTATCCTCTCTCTTCAACATATCCTCAAATTATATAATACCGCAAGTGTCTTGTCAAACCCTTGGAGTCTGTCGGACTTAAGTTTTTCCCCTTTGGAAAAGGGGGAAGCGGGCTTAAACTCCGCTTTTATGCCTAAGTCCGACAAGCTCCTAATCACCAATCTTCCCGTCTATTTCCCAAACAAATAATTTTTTGCCCTTTATAACAAAGGATTGTTCCTCAAACTTCTGAGTCAATCCTTTTATTTCCTTCTGAGGAGGTTCATTATTGATATAAATCAGGCGTTTATATTTCCCGGGTATTTTATTGCTTAATAGCTCCTGGCCGGTTATAAAAGGAAGTTCGACCCTATAATAGGTAAAACAGGCTTTATGCCAACCCCCGGCTGCCAGAAGCACATCTCCCTCCTGCTTTTCAGTATTCAAGTACTTTACTATTTGACGCCAATTTTCTTTTTCAAAATCCCGATAATAAAATCGGATTTGCTGACCCTGAACATAAATATATAAACCCAGGAATCCCGCTAAAAAGCCTATTCCCCACCACCTTAGACCGGGTTTGATGCGCCTGAGCAAAAGCATGATGCCGGAAAAACCCGCTACTACAAAATAAACCGCAAACGGCCACCAAGGTGAAAAGTAACGTCCGGTATGGAATGCCCGGTTATAGGTTATTGCGAAATATATGGTGAAAGCGCATAGAAAACTCAGTAAAATCATCCCATGTTTCCGGCGCTTATCCCGTTCCAATAAATTCAGCAGCGAAAAAGGCGCTAAATTCCTGATAATCTTGCTTAAAATCCCAAAACCCGCTCCCTCTTTCCACGAGTGCAAGAGCAGGTTCTCAAAAGCAAATTTAAACAATTCACGCGGATTACTAATTATCAACCCGGTCACTACGCCCCCTTTTAAGGCCATGCTTTTTCGCCACATGGCCACTATCCAGGGCAAGTAACATAGAATTATCAGTACGCCTAATTTAATTACCTCAATATAACGTGTGGGAAAAGTCTTTCTTTCCCACCAGCTCATTATCAAAAGACTTAATAAAGACCCGGCTATAAAAAACAAACAGATTAAACTGGAATACAGCATTAAGACGCTGCTGATCACATAGCCCGCGGCCGCATATTGATTCAGCCCGGCATCAGGATCATCCCATAATTTCAATTGAAAAAACAGTACCATCGGCGCCAAGCAGAGAATCAGGGAATACATTCGCAATTCCTGCGAGTAATATATGCCGTATATGCTTATTGCCGCTATAAAGAGACCCAGGAGGGCATACCCCGGTTGGCCAAATATTTTCAGCATTAATAAAAACATCGCGCCCAGGGCCAAAAAACCTAAAAATGCCGAGAGCAGGCGGAGCCTTCCAGCGGTTAAAGGAATGTCCCCTTGCTGCCCGGCCCAGACTTCCATGCGCAAGAGTATATAATACAGGGGAGAATGCAGATCCCGGACAGCTACACGGTGAACTACTTCCCAGAGCGAAGGGTGATCATTTACATATACCACGGTGTGGATTTCGTCCTGCCAGAGGCTTTGGCGGTTCAGATCATAAAACCGCAGTCCGCCTCCCAGTAAAAGCACACTTGCGAATACAACAAAAAACAATATTTTAATTCCCCGCTGAAAGGAACAGTTCTTTTCCGTTTCCGGCATTTTATACCTTCTTTTATATATAGCTTAAACAACCCCGGCCGGTCTAGATGGTTTTGTCCAGAGCTAATATCGCGCCGGAATAACGAAGCCGCAAAAAAATAAATCCGGCTTTCCGCAATGGTTATTCATATATCCTGAATGCGGTTTGACATTTTTTGCAGGTGCAGGTATTTTCGGCAATAATCATATTATTATTTTGGCATGCCGGACAAATCAACAATTCACGCAGTGGTATTTTTAGTTCTTTTTTTAACGTCGTAGTTTGAATTGCCAAACGTTTCGTTTTTTCCTTGGCTTTAATAATATTGCTTATACTTTTATGATTCTCTTCGTATTTTTGGCGTTTTTTATAACTTGAATATATTTCTTCTTTGACATCAGCAAAACTCGTTTTACGAATCTCGAAGAGGATTTGATCATGCCATTCAAGTTTTGTATAGAATAGCGTCCGATGAATTTTATAGAATAATTTAAAAAACAAGTTGGTCTTTAAAAGATCGTGAAACACCCCCCCCAAAGGATTCGACCAATTCTTAGGAGTAAATATTAATTTATTGTTTTCAATTGAAAGTACCCAACGATGAAAACTCCACCCGAACATAATTTCACCCGCCAGACTGGGAGATTCGATATATCCCCGTTTGGCAACCCGTGTTAGTTCTTTTATGCCTTTTTCAGGATCATCAAGATGCTCTACTACATGGCGGCAAATAACATAGTCAAAACTCTTATCTTTAAAAGGTAGATTTTGGAGATCTGCCACAATCAGCGGACGATTAATGGTTATATTTCCATCACGCTCAAGATTTCCTTCAATATATTTATCCACCAATACATTAGACCGAGGGTGCGGATTATCCCCACTGCCAATTTCCAAAACAACATCTGATGGTTTTATATTCATCGGTACTCCTTTTTGTCTATCTATACCAGCTTTTTACATCATTATACTAATTCCAACATATTACTCTTTTAAACAGAATATCACATTAAAAAACCGCGGAATGTTTGAATCAGATAAAATCTTATGCTTATGCGTTCCGTCTAAATCAGTATCACCATCGACCAAGTGATCATGAATATAACCTGCTGCTTTTACAACTGTTCCGTCACCTTTACTAATATTAATATAACCATCATTACCATTTGATTTTATTTTTAAATGATGAACATGAGCATCACTATCCTGAGTATAATTCTCATGACTATGCGAATCCGCGCCGCCGGTTGCTCCGTAAGTGGCTGCGCCGCGTGGAAATCTCCCGTCAAATTGATTAAGCCGTGTATATCCGCAAGGACATTCTCCAGTTCCTTTTGGATCTGTCCACATAATTATCGCGCCCTTGGGAGTTCCGTCATCCGCCCGCATAGCATACGGCACACTAAGCATTTCCTGCCGGGCAAAGGTCTCATCTGTTCCCTTAATATTTATTCTTATCTCTATCCAATAATTTTGTTCAAACTCCGGCAAGGCCGTTGTTCCTCCCAGCACTACATTGAACCCACCGCCATAGGTTTGCACGCCCCGGTCCTGGGCATTATAATGCTCCTCGGCCCACACCTCCGCCCCTCCGGTGTTAGCCGTCCATAATGAAAACCGGATATCATATATTTTATCTTCCAGGACATTCCCCTGCTTATCCGTCAGCTTGCCCGAATAATTTATCAATTTCGGCACTTCCGCCTTTACGGTTGCCACCATTGCCATTAATACCAACACCCATATTAGCTTTTTCACGATTTCCCCCTTAATATTGTTAAAAACATCTATGAATTTCTCTTCTGGCAGACGCTATTTTCTGCCTGCGGTCGGCCTTTTTCCCTGGAAACCCAGGCTTAAAAAATCCTTCCCAAAACAACATCCCCCGATTGAGCAACACGCGTGATTTCGTATTCTTCTTTATAAGACTTTAATATATTTCGAAAATCTTCCTCCGTAGCTAATAAATATTGCTTATTCTCGTCAACCAGTTTTTCCAAAGCATTTATTCCACCAAGCTAAAACCCGTACTGCAACCCTACTTTATGGCTCAGCCCCAGGTCGCCCTGCGGCGCAATGGCGTAATCCAGGATCCAGCTTTGATAGGTTATCCCCGCGCCGGCGGTAAAACCCAGCCGGTTGGAATTGACCTGTCCGAAATTTTGATTCCAGCCTATTCGCACTTGAAAAAGCTTCAAGTAGGTATATTCCACGCCCAATCCGGCCACAGGATTTTCATCATGCTTAATTTCCACATCGATAAATACAGTAAACATATCTTGGGGTGACAGGCTGTAAGGCAGGTTATATGCGCCTCCCAGGCACAAAGCCAGGGGCAGCAGATGATCATCCGCGGCCAAGCCGATATTTTTTATTGCCAGACCGGTGGTCAAATCCGCCATCACCTGAGAATTTATCCCTAAATCCAGAGCGCCGGAAAGATTTCCAGAATTGTCAATCTGATCGTAGGCCAGCTTCAAGCCCGCACCCAGAATCCTACTCCCTTCTATAGGTTATAGGCAGGGCGCAAAGCAAGCATTTTTAAAAATCTTGTCACAAATCATTTCTGCTTTTTTAATAGAATCAGGATGTTATTTCTGTTACTCAAATAATTGATTTTACCGGATTAAAGTAATATTTTATATTTTCAAATCAAGGTTATTTAAACCTAAACAAGATAGAAACACGGTGCTGGTCCACCCCAACATCTGACAGATCGTAATGAAATGCGTAATCGACTTCATAGTATTCAGGCATATATGATGCTCCCATAGTAATTTCATATCCGTTATATCCCACACGCATTGCCAT
>DAOVYW010000155.1 GCA_030635415.1 Candidatus Firestoneibacteriota bacterium | reverse complement strand
GCCACTATGGCAGACACCTTGCCGCTCCCTGGTTGCATGGTACTATGTGTTAACTCTATACCGGGATCCGCTTGGCTCTGAAGTAATCGCAAATCCACGATTGCCGGCCGAAAATCAAGACATATGGTACCACGTTTGGTCCATTGCGGAATCAGAATTTCTTTGCTCTCTAAAATCTGGGCTATTCTCTCTTCGAATTTCTTGGATTCTCCCACCCCCCGCAAGTTCAAAAAATACCTCCCGGCATTAATGCTTTTACTCAAGGCCGGAGTATTCAAAGGTATCTCCCTTCCGGCTTCCAGCCTGATCCCCGGTGGAAGAACCTGGTTCATAGCCAGTACGATTGCCCGTGGATCAAGCCAACTATCCAAGCCTATATCTATCCATTCCGCCAATCCCTGAAAACCTAAGGAAAGGGGCGGTCCAAAAGCCAGGGTCGGCTGGGGATGAAATCCGATGGAATAATGCAAGGGCAAACGCGCACGGCGGGCTGCGCGTCGGAATAAATTCACCATATCCAGATGTCCGATAAACCGCATATCCCCGGTTTTTTGATAGCGGAGACGAATACGCACGGATTCGCGTTCCGGGCCGGCCTCTACTTTATCCTTTATTCCGGCCGGCAGTTCCCGGGCGGGCGGAAGTGGACAGGTCTTAGGATCCGCTACTCCGCATCCCTGACAGTTTGCCGGGCGGCAATCCGGAGTCAAGTTCCCGGCTTGGGCCCGAGTTCTCTCCTGCTTTAAAAAATTCCGGCTGACGCCGGTGTCCAAATGATCCCAGGGCAGCGCTTCTTCCACGCCCCGTTCCCGTAGGGCATAGTCATCCGGATCAATCCCCTTTTCCAGAAAAGCCTGGCTCCATATTTCGAAATTGAAATGTTCGGACCAACTGTCAAAACGCGCTCCCCTGGCCCAGGCCTGATGTATTACTTCCCATAGCCGGCGGTCCCCTCGCGCCATTACGGCCTCAAGATAACTCTTATTCAATTCCTGCTCCTCTACTTTTCCAAAGCGGTAACCCGTGGCTGGAGGAAGTTCCCGGGCCAACTGCTTATAGCGAATTTTGGCCTCCGAACGGCTTAATTGGCCCTCCCACTGAAAGGGAGTATGTGGCTTGGGCACAAACAAAGCCAGACTTAAATTCAGGCGTGGGGCCCGTTTTCGGCCCGGCGTGGCCCGGCGGGCCGCTGCTAAAATTTTCCTGACCAGCGTGCTGATCGCCGTAATATCCTCCTCTCTCTCCCCGGGCAAACCAAGCATAAAATATAATTTCAACCGTTCCCATCCCTGGGCAAAAACACGGGACAGGTTGGCAATAAAAACCTGTTCGTCCAGATATTTATTAATGCTTTGGCGCAAGCCTTCCGAGCCGGCCTCGAGCGCGAAAGTCAAACCGGTTTTTCTGACTTTGCCAATGCTCTCCACCACTTTGCTATTAAAGGAATCCAGACGCAACGAGGGCAGGGAAAGAGCCACCCGGCGCGGGATCAGGTCCTGCATCAACTGATCCACCAATGGCTCCAGCTGCGTGTAGTCCCCTGATGAAAGGGCCGTAAATGAAACCTCCTCATAACCGGTAGCATCCACCGCTTTTATCAATTGGTCAAATACGGCCTGTGGATCACGCTCCCTGACCGGCCGGCTTATCATGCCCGCCTGGCAGAAACGGCAGCCACGGGTACATCCCCGAAACAGCTCGGCCGAAATCCGGTCATGCGTAATCGTCAAATATGGCACCAAGGGGGCGACCGGCAGGTCTGGCATAGGTTCAAATCGGCGCCGGATCGGATAAGGCGTGTCCGGCTCTGCTTCCATGCTTATCAGCCTGCCATCCGGGGAATAAACCGGATGATAACGGCCGGGAGCATATACCCCTTCCAACCGAGAGAGTTTCCGGATTCTTGCCTGCCGGGATTGTCCCCGCATTTCCCGATTTTGCCGGATTATTTCCGGAAACACGCTTTCTCCATCACCCAGAATAATCAGGTCAAAAATTTCCGCTACAGGTTCCGGATTCGCGGCGCCCGGCCCACCGCCTAGTATCAAGGGCTGATCCTCCCGGCGTTCTTTCCGGGCCAAGGGAATTCCTCCCAAGTCCAGTAAATTAAGCGCATTAGTATAAGCCAGTTCATGTTGTAGGGTAATGCCGAGTATGTCAAAACCGGAGAGTGGAGTGCCGGTCTCCAGCGAACAGAGCGGAATATTATTCTCCCTTAAAAGTTTTTCCATATCTGTCCAGGGCGAGTAGACCCTTTCCACATAAACCTCCGGGTTTTGATTTAAAATTTCATACAAAATCTGAAACCCGAGATAAGCCGCTCCGATCTCATAAACATCCGGGAACGCCAGTACAATCCGGCATAAATCCGCGTGAATTTCCTTACTGATCTGGTTCCATTCCCCGCCTATATACCGGGCCGGTTTTTGGACCCGGGGGAAAATTTTCTCCCGGAGTATTTTTTTATAATTGGTTTTCATTAATACCGCTTCACTTCACTTTCCGTCCGGACCAGATGCTCATTAAAATACCCAGCATAGACATGGACGCAATTATGGATGAACCGCCGTATGAAATAAATGGCAGGGTCATGCCGGTTACCGGCATAATCCCGGTCGCGACCCCTAAATTAACCGCCACCTGGGTAAAAATAATTGTGGTCAATCCCACGGCTGCCAGGCTTCCGGACATGTCCCGGGCCGAACGCGCCACCCGTAAAGCCTGTAGCAGCAGGATACTGAAAAACGAGACCAATACCAGCGACCCGAGAAACCCCCATTCCTCTGCCATGACCGAAAAAATAAAATCCGTATGGTGTTCAGGCAAAAACCGCAGCTGCCCCTGGGTTCCTTCCAGCCATCCTTTCCCCCACGCCTCTCCTGAACCAATAGCAATCTTGGATTGGATAACATTATAACCCGCTCCCAGGGAGTCCATGGAAGGGGTCAAGAATACCCGTAATCGCTGGCGCTGATACTCTTTAAGCAGCAGCCAGATAAGCGGCGAGGCCAGTATTCCTGTCATGGCAATGCCCGTCAGCCGTTGCCAGGAAACTCCCACGACAAAAAGCATGGCAAAAACCAGGGGAATAAAAACCAGGGCAGTTCCCAGATCCGGCTGCCTGAGGATCAAGCCCATAGGCACTCCCGCGAGTAAAAATGCTCCTAAAACCGTCTTCCACTGCTTTATTTTTCCCTCACGGTCTGCCAGGTATTTTGCCAGCACCAGGGTGGTCGCAACCTTGGCGAACTCCGAAGGCTGGAATCCTATGGGTCCCAGTTGAATCCAGCGTTGGGAGCCTGATATTTGTTCCCCCACGGCCAGCAGTACCGCCAACAGCGCTAAAATCATCCAATATGCCGGATAGGCATAATGTTCCAGCAGCGCCGGGTAATTAAAGGAAGCAAAAAAGATCAGTCCTAAAGATCCGGCCGAGACCCATAATATCTGTTTTAAATAAAGCTGGGATATCTCCGGTTTGGAAAAAGTAGCGGAATAAACCATGGCCACTCCTATCAGGGCCAGGATAAGGGCAGGAAGCAGAATAGTCATATCCATTTCCCGGGCCAGCCGCAGGGAAGCTGTGCGTCTACTCCGTCTCCACGGATTCTTGCCTAAGTACGCCAAAATACGCCTCCATTATCTTCCGGGCTACGGGCGCAGCTTTAGCGCCTCCGCCTCCCGCATTCTCCAGATATACCACCACGGCAATTTCAGGTTTTCCGGCCGGAGCATAGGCGACAAATCCGGCATGATCTTCGCCATGCGGATTCTGACAGGTCGCAGTTTTTCCCGCTATCTTAATACCCGGAATCCCGGCCTGCCGGCCCGTGCCTCTGCGAGCATCGACAACCCCGCTTAAGCTCTGCTGGATAAGCCTCCAATGCTTGGAAGCGGCATTTACTTTATACATGACTTCCGGTTCGACTTCATAAATCACCCGGCCGGATTTCGCTTTGACCTGCTTAAGCAGATGCGGCCGGTAAATCAGTCCCTGGTTGGCAACCGCGACAATGATATTCAATAACTGGATGGGAGTCCCCAGAATGTAACCCTGCCCAATGGACATCATTACCGTGTTGCCGGGAAACCAGGGCATATTCTGAGTCCGCTCTTTCCACTGGGCGCTGGGCACCAGACCGGAGAGTTCGTTAGGAAGATCTATGCCGCTGGGACGACCATAACCAAAGGCCCGGGCCCATTTCCCCAATTTGTCGACCTTTATTTTTAAACCAATATTATAATAATATATGTCACAGGATTCAACCAATGAACGGCGGGCATCTACCCGTCCATGGCCTGCTTCTCTCCAACAACGATACGGCCAGGTGGAAATCCAAAACACTCCTTGACAATTAAAGCGTTGGCCAGGGACTACCAGTTTTTCCTCCAGGGCGGCCAGCAGAGTAATGATCTTGAAGATGGAGCCGGGTGGATAAAGTCCCTGAATCGCGCGGTCGGTCAAGGGATAGCTGCGATCACGGCAGAGTTTTTTCCATTCTTGCTCCTTGATTCCTCTGGCGAACACATTAGAATTAAAACCCGGCGAGGATGCCACAACCAGCATTTCTCCGCTGCGTACATCCTCCACCAGAATGGCGCCTTTTTTCTTACTTAAAAGGGTCTCGGCATACTCCTGGAGTTTTCGGTCCAGGGACAAAATCAGGTTATGTCCGTTCCAGGGAGTTTCGCGCCCCAGGATGCCCATCTGACGTCCCAAGGCATCTACTTCTATATGCAGCCATCCATTCCGCCCTTTTAAATAATGATCATAGACTTTTTCCACACCCGCCTGGCCGATAATATCTCCGGACTGATATCCTTCCCTGATGGCCAATTCATTCTCTGATATTTCCCCGACATAGCCCAGGGCATGAAATCCCAGGCTCTCGAATTTATAATGGCGTTGCGATTCAGTTAGGACCACCACTCCGGGAAGCTCCAACCGGTGTTCCTCAATCATTGCCGCCGTAGCCCGGTCAACATTACTTTTCAGCCTGAGTGCTTCAAAAAACCGCAGCTTGCGGCGCCGTAGTTTTCCCTTGATCTCTTCCGGATTAATTTCAATAAATTGCCGCAACCGGGTAATGACCCGCTCCCGGGCCGGAGGGTCTTTCGGCAAGCCCGCCGGAATCACGCAGACTGTAAAAGCCGGCACGTTTCCGACCAGCAGCTCATGGTACCGGTCATAGATAAGCCCCCGCTGGGCCTTGATAGGCACCAACCGCACTCGGTTCCTGGCTGACAGTTCGCCGAACCGTTTTCCCTGGTAAAGTTGGAGATATGCCAATCGCAGAATTATCAGGCATAACACAATAACAATAAGGACACCCAGCAGTTTTATCCTTTTTTGGAATTGTTCTTCCTTGCGTAAAATAAAATGATCCCAGAGCATAGTCTTCGGCTAACCTATCCGCCTCAAACGAGACCAAAGCGCTCCCTGATCTTTTCGGCCGGTTATTAAATAGCGGTAAATATTCTCTCCCCGTATCCATCTGCGCCACCAGTAAAAAAGCCCGGGCGCCAAGACCGCATGAAAAATGCTCATGCCAAAAGCCCGCAGAATCCACTTTCCCAATCCAAAAGACGTTGCCATAACCGTATTCAGCCAGAAAAAAACCAAGAATTGATGCAGCCACGTAAACAACACTACAATTAAAACCTGTGCTGAAACATTATCCTTGAAAAGCTTTCTGTGTACCTGGCCGGCCAGGTACGCCAAGCTGGTCAGAAGCACGGCATTTAATCCCAGGGGACTGCCGGCCGCTATGTCCTGAAGCAGCCCGGCCCCGAAAGCCGTCCAGATGCCCAGGGTAGTAGAACGCTGCACGGCCAGAAAAACCACCAGTAAAAATACCAAATCCGGAGCTGCCTCCCCTATGGCCAGATACGGCATCACTGTCGTTTGCAATACAACCATCAGCAGCGCCAACAAGGGAATCAAACAGCGTTTCATTAAATATTACTCCTCACCTTTAAGAATAAGCAAGCGATC
>DAOVYW010000228.1 GCA_030635415.1 Candidatus Firestoneibacteriota bacterium | reverse complement strand
TTTTTGATCAGAAGCGGCCAATTCCGCATTTCTGAAGCCGGTTAAAAGATTTTCCGGCCCGGCCCGGTAAACACCTTTGCTTACCAGGAATTTCCATAACCAGGACAATTTCCCGCTGGCATCCCAGGACATAAATCCGAAAACCACAGCACCCCACACTGAACCGGACAGGATAAACAGCATACCCGGCAGCGCGATAATATCAGCCAACGCCAAAGGCTGCCCGCTTATCAACCATGCCAGTCCGCCCAGCAGGGGACCGGAAACCAGGAACCCCAGGCCGGTCTTCAAACTGCCCTGCCAGGAGAATGGCCGCTTGGGGTGCTCGCTGAGTACAGGGTGGTGGTTTTCAGATGCCGCCTCCAGATAAGCTTGAAAACTTCTCTTAAGTTGCGGATCAGAAGCTGATAATTCTTTCAATTCTTCAAGCTCCTCGGCTGTGAATGCATTCGCCTGCATGTAATTATCAAACCAGTCAGCCTTGTTTTCATCCGGCAACTCATCCAAAAACTTTTCTAACACTTTGAAGCGTACTCCTCCCGGATACCGGCCTTGTGCCAGTTCATACTCATATTTTAAATCCGCGGACATACTCTGCGGATTAAAATCCGTCAAAACTTTAATTGACTTAATAATGCCGCTTTTTCTTAATAAAAAGGGATTATTCGGCCAGGACAGCCAGGAAATCATTTGTTCTACATCATCCTCGCCCTGAAAGATTATGGTATTATGCCGGCCAGGTCCAGGGCCTAGTGTAACTGACCAGTAATTATCCTGCTCTGAATCGTTGAGGTGCAAACTAATTTTATACAATTTTTTTTCATCCAACCCGCCCAAAAATTTCATAACTCTTAAGACGTCCTGTTCACTCTCACGTGAAGCATCCCAGGTTTTTATTAAATTGAGGGGCAGCCGAATATTCGCAGAATCAACCGAATTAAGCTGTTGGAGAATTGCATTTGTCTCCCTCAGCTTAGCCATAGCCTCTGTATCCTCAGCTCTAATCCCGGTCATCCAGAAAAAAGTTTCCGGATAATTTTCAGCCTGTTTAATTAATAATTCAACATCCGCTAAAGTATATATTGCCTGGTCCTGATCCCAAACCAGATTTAATTCCGGCGCAATTTTTTCTACATATTCCCAATTCATCTTCTCCAGACTATCCTCTCCGTTCTTTATTCGCTCCTTGACCCGCTCCTGACTCCATAAATCAAGCGCCTCCAGTGAAATGCTTCCATCAGGTTCCAGTGCAATCGGGGTCTTACATCCATCCACGTACAGGAAATCACCTCCCTCTTCCCGTACCACAAAGAGATGGGCCATTACCAGAAGTTTCTCCTGTATCAGTGGTCTTGTGCCGGAAAGCCAAAAACATCCCGTGGCCAACTCCTCTCTAAAAGCCTCATATGTTTCAGCCCAGCTTTCACGCTCAGGATCGCCTACCCAACTCGGGCCGGTGGCGTCATAAGCATATTGAGTAACAAAATCGCGGCGGTCATCACTGGCAACATGCAGTTCATGCCATTTTAGGAGTATTTTTTTAGCCTCCGGCGAGCCCTCAACTCCCAGCCGGTACTGTATAAAATGACCGGTTTCATGCGTGGCCACATGCGGAGTATTGCTTCTCTTTTCCATCCGGGACTGCATATCCTGAAAAACTGATAACTTGCTTTCTCCCTCAATATCCCTATTACTTTCCAAACCCATTATATTATTTAGCATTACGCCGGCGGCATCCGCCATCCAATTTTCCTGGACTATACGAAAACCGTCGATATGGTTGGCAGGACAGTCCATAAAATTTTCATACATATCCTTTAGCTGAGCACGGGAAAAATCCCCGATCACGCTGACCCAATTATCGCGGACGCGGATTATCCAATGGCCGCCTGCAAAATCCGAGACTTTAAACAGCCCTGCGGAAGAATCACTATTCGCAAAAATAGTACGTATGCGCTCCTGATATATGCGTTGATAAGCGTCCCGGCCTTTTGCATCTCCATAGCTCCAATTAAAACTATTGCATAATTCCCTCGTATTTTTTTGAAGCTCGCGTTCCCATATAACTTCCAGCATATCTTCCAGGTGTGAAGAAAATTGCTGCGCATCAGCATGCCTGAAGATCACGGTTTTTTGCGCTAAACGATACCCCTGTTCCATTGGCGCGTCAGTCCAGGCTATAAATCTGGTGTCAAGCACGAACACCTCAGGCATACTGACCCACATGTTTTCAACCAGTTTTAGTTCCTCTTGCCCCCTTTGGCCTTCAATTATAACCCCATACCGTATATAAAGTTCCTGCGCGTAATCATCTTTCAGGCCTAATTGTTCTGCCATTTCCCGGGTTCTCTCCCCGCCGCGCATCATCTCAGTCTGCCGGCGGCAAAGATCAAGGTACTGATTATATTTATCGGCATTACCAGGTTCTGTTTCCCACTCCTGAAAAGTCTGACTCCGCAGCACGTTAACCAAATGCCAGCCCGCGGCCTCATCTGCCGGCAGGTCTGTTTTTTCCAAAGCAGATTCCAGCTCTTCACGGGAAAAAGAACCAAAAATACTCAGCCATTCATTATTCAGGCATACCATCCAGTGGCCGCCGGCAAGCTCTGAAGCTTTGATCATCTCGCCTTCTGAATCAGGATTCCCAAAAATAACCTGAAAACGCTCCTGGTTAAACTCTACAAATTTATCTCTATCCCGGGGATTCGCATAGCGGCCGAATAAATAGGTATCTACGCCCCTGTCCCGCTCCCAAATGACTCTCAGGGCTGGGGCAATCTGCGCTGCAAAATTACCGGAATTCGAACGCGGCAGGATAAGCATGCCATCCCAGTATGGCCCTTCCGAATTAAAACGCGGATCCGTCCAAACCAGGAATTGCAGCTCTTTGGTAAACGCTTCCGGCCGGGTCTTAACCAAGGCTTTAACCAGTTCCATTTCACCCTGCTTGCTTGCCCCTTCTACGATTACGCCGTATTTAACAAAAAGTTCTCTCCCTAGGGGATCGGTCAGACCTAATTGCTCAGCAAGCTCCGGTGTTCTTTCTTTGCCCTTTAAAAGCACGCTTTGTCTTATGCAGAGGTTGACATAATCATTATATTTTACAGTATCTTTTGGTGTGTTTTGCCATTCTCCAAAAACTTCCTGCCGTTCCACTGTAAATTGTTGCGGCATA
>DAOVYW010000020.1 GCA_030635415.1 Candidatus Firestoneibacteriota bacterium | reverse complement strand
GATAAAACCGCCGATGGTATTAATATCTTTCACGTCCGGAAGCTCCACTGCCAGCACTAGGTTGATTTCTTTAATATCGGTCTGTCCTTCTGCTGCCCATAAATCTTCCCCGATTTTTTCAATTCTTTTTTCCTCTACATCGTACTCGTCCTGAATTTCCCCTACAATCTCTTCGATTAAATCTTCCAGCGTAACCAGGCCTGAAGTTCCGCCGTACTCATCCACCACGATGGCCAAGTGCAGCCGGCCCCGTTGAAATTCATGCAACAGTTCATCAACTTTCTTGGTTTCCGGCACAAAATGAGGCTGCCGTAGAATATCCTGAAGGACAATGAGTTCGCGGTTTTGCAGAACAGATATAATATCCTTGGTATATACCACACCAATAATGTTATCGAAATTTTCCCGGTAAACCGGCATGCGCGAATATCCGGTTTGAACGATCTGATCAATAATGCGTTCCATATCGTCCCCGGCATTAATGCCCTCCATTTCCGTACGCGGCACCATAACCTCGCGGATCTGGGTCTCGCTCAGCTTGATGACGCCATGGATCATCTGATGCTCCTGATCCTCGATCACGCCTTCATCCGCTCCCATCTGGATTAGGGCGTGAATTTCCTCTTCTGTTACCATAGGAACAGAGCTTCCCGGTTCCACTCCCAAAGGACGAAGAAAAAAATTGGCGGTTTTGATTAAGAAACGGCTGATAGGATGTAATAACTTCCCCAGCAGCACCAGGGGCTGAATAATTATCAGGGCTATGGGTTCGGATTTATGGATCGCTAGAATTTTCGGCGTAACCTCGCCAAAAAGAATAATAATCAGCGTAACCGCCGCCGCGATCAGCGTTCCGGTCTGACCCCGGTTCAGTTGGAAAAGCTCCGCGATGTGAATCGCAAAAAAAGCCGCTACCGTGGTCGCGCTGATATTTATAGCATTATTCAGTATTAAAATAGTAGTCAATATGCGATTGGGATCCTTTTTCCATACTTCCAGGGCCCGGCCCCGGCGGCCGCCCTTCTCAATGGCATGGGCTAGCCCCAAGCGCCCCAGTCCCATGAGCGCCGTTTCGCTGGCGGAAAAAACTCCGGAAAGCAAAAACAGCAAGCCGAGCACGATCAGATCAACCGCAAAAAGAAAATCCATTTATTCCTCACTTCTCCCGGCAGAGATTGGATAAAACGCCGTGGAGAGATTGCATTCTAAGTTTATCCACCCGCTTGGCATGATTATAACCCAGGAGATGTAAAATTCCATGAATTAAAATCAGTTTCATTTCCTCCTGCCAGACCACCTTTCGGTCCCGGGCCTGACGCCGGATGGCCGACATTGAGATAACAATATCCCCCAGTATCCCGGGATGCGGCGGAAGGGGATCCGCGGTTCCTGGATGCTCCCGCATACCGAAAGAAAGAATATCCGTTGGTTTATCCACACCCCGGTAGGTCTTGTTAATGGCCTGAATACCCTGATCATCTGTAAGCAAAATGGAAAGTTCGGGCGCTGCCAGGCGCAGGTTTCGCAAAACACAACCTGCCATACGCCGGAGCGAGGTTAAATTTACGGTTATTTCCTTCTGCCGGTTAGTAATCTCGACAGACATATATCCTTACTCCTTTTCTTGTGCTCCCAGAGCAGTACCGTAATAAAGATAGATATGGCTCCCGGGATATTTTGCAGATAAATGGAAAATAGATAAAATAAAAATTGATTTTTACAAATTACCGGCGGGGAAAAATATTGGATCAGTCTTACATCAATCCCTGGCGTATTAAGCCGTACTCTGACTGGTTTAAAAAGCTTTCTTTTATTCAAAAGAAATAATCATCCCCAATTAGAGATTTAATCATAAAAGAAAAAAGGGACCTTTCCGGTCCCTTTTTTCTTGGTTGAAATTGCTCCTAGTACTCTATCGGCAAACGCTGACGTGGCTGGGTATGAGGTACATACCGCGGTGTACGCCTGGCGTTTTCGATAGCCATTTCGACCTCTTCAGCCGAAAACTCGCGAGAAATGGCTAAGTCCTGACCGATCTCAATAATATCCGGATCTTCAATCTGGTCACGGTTAGCCTTAAAAACCAGCGGCCACTGGAAGTTATCCCCGTAAATATCCGCCATCCCGGAAATATCCCAGAGTGAATCTCCCTGCATGACCGAATAACGCTGCATTTCTGGCTCAGGTGCTTCCTCCGGCATTGGTTCCGGTTCCGCCATCATTTCCGGAGTAGGTTCCGGTTGTATCTCGGTGCTACCTCCGCATCCAGACATTCCTACCAATGCACTTGCCAGAAATATTGCTACTGAAAATTTTACTATCCCGTCAAATTTCATGCTTTGTCACCTCCTTCCGAATTAGGGTGGTTTTAAAATCGGGAACCACTCGCCGGCAGAACCCCAAACTTGTCAGAACGTAATTTTCATTAGCCGACACTTTAAAAATGAGTCCCTGATTTTTTCTTAAATCGCTTTAAGCAACCTGTCAACTTCCCTGATAACCTCTATAACCTCCTGGCATTAAAATCAAAAAAATAGTTTTTAGAATATGTTACATTTTATATTACGTTATCATGCCATCTTATTTTTTGTCAAGCCTTTGTTCAGCGCATTTTCTGAAATTTAATACTTTCATACCCGGGATTCCGCAACTTTCAAATCCAGCTCTTTTAATTGTTCCGGACCGATTGGTCCCGGAGCGCCGGTTAAAAGATCCTGGGTTCTCTGCGTCTTGGGAAAAGCGATCGTGTCCCGAATGGTATTTTCTTCCCTCAGAAGCATTACCAGGCGATCAAGTCCGATTGCGATTCCCCCGTGCGGCGGCGCGCCCAGGGCCAAGGCCTCGATCAGAAATCCAAACTTTAACCGGGCCTCTTCTTCCGAAATACCGATAAGCTTGAAAATTCTGGATTGCAATCCGGGTTGATGGATTCTGATGCTTCCTGAAGCAATCTCCGCTCCATTTAAAACCAGGTCATAGCTCAAGGAACGCACCCCGCCGGGATCCGTATCCAATCCAGGGATATCCTCCGGATGCGGGGCAGTGAAAGGATGGTGTTCAGAATCCCAGCGCCGCTGCTCCTCATTGCGTTTAAAAAGAGGAAAATTCACCACCCAGGATAAATGCCGGGTATTTTGGGGAATCAGGTTCAATTGCTCTGCCAGCTGGGTACGCAACCGGGCCAATACATCATTCGCCAATCCCGGTCTATCCGCAATGAATATTAGTAAATCCCCCGGCTTGCCTGCCAGCCGCTCCTGGATACGTGCCAGTATTTCAGGAGCAAAATATTTAGTCAGGTTAGATTCCAAACCCTGGCTGGAAACTTTAAACCAAGCCATGCCTTTAGCCCCAAATTTTTGCGAACTGGCTATCAAAGTGTCAATTTCCATGCGGGAAAAAGACGCGCCTCCCGGCACGGCCAGGCCTTTGACCACCCCTCCGCTACTCACCACTTCTGAAAATACCTTGAATTCCGCCTGCCCGGCCAGATCCGAAATATTTTTTAATTCCAGGGCAAAACGTTGATCAGGCTTATCCGTACCAAAACGTTCTAAAGCCTCGGAATAGGAAATACGCGGCAATGGCAATTCCGGTTCCTGAATTCCGGCTGTCTGGAAAATCGCGGCCATCATCCCTTCAGTAATACTTAATACATCATCTAAATCCACAAAGGACATTTCCAGATCAATCTGCGTAAATTCCGGCTGCCGATCCGCGCGCAAATCTTCGTCGCGAAAACAACGCGCTATCTGGTAATAGCGGTCGCATCCGGCTATCATCAGGATTTGCTTTAACATTTGGGGTGACTGCGGCAGGGCAAAACACTGGCCCGGATAAATACGCGAGGGCACGATATAATCCCTGGCGCCTTCCGGAGTACTTTTTAACAAATACGGAGTTTCTACTTCCAGCAATCCTTTTTTATCCAGGAAATCACGCGCGGCCTTGGTAACTGTGTGACGAAAACGAAGATTGGATTGCATGCGCGGGCTCCTTAAATCCAGGTACCGATAGCGCAACCGCAGATCCTCGGAAATCCCCAGACTATCTCCCACCTGAAAAGGCGGTGTGCGGGATGGATTCAACACCTGGAGTTCGCTGACCCGTACCTCTATTTCTCCCGTGCCTATTTTAGAATTTACAGTTTCCTGGGAGCGGGGCACTACTTGACCCTTGGCGGCAATTACAAACTCGCTCCGAAGCGTTGCCGCTTCGGCATGCGCATCCTCCGACAGGGCCGGATCAAAAACCAGCTGAGTAATTCCTTCCCGGTCGCGTAAATCAATAAAAACCAGTCCGCCATGATCTCGGTTGGAATCCACCCAACCCGCCAGTACCACCTCGCTGCCGGTGTCAAGAGCACGCAGGGCTCCGCAGTTATGTGTTCTTTTAAATTTCATACCAAAATCCATCCACTTCTCTCCCTTAGATATAAATCATCCGGGACCTGAATAAGTCCGGCGTTAAATATAGACAACTTTACCCTGATTTACAAGCCTAATATTTGCCCTACTCTCCGATCATCCGTCTAAACTCCTCTTCGCTTAACACCTTAACACCTAATTTTCCCGCCTTATCCAGCTTGGAACCCGGCGCGGATCCGGTTACCAGATAGTCCGTCTTGGCGGATATCGAACCTGAGGCCCGGCCCCCCAGGGCTTTTACACGGGCTTCAGCCTGGCTGCGGGTAAAACCTTCCAATTCTCCGGTGAATACAACCGTCCGGCCTGAAAGCTTTCCCATCTCCCGTATTTCTTCAGGCAACCGTTTGACATTCACCCCACTTTGGCAAAGTTTGCGCAAAACGGCCTGGGACTCCGCCGACTGGAAAAAACCACTTAAGCTCGCCGCTGCTTTGGGTCCGATCTCGGGCCAGGTTTGCAATTCCTCGGTCGAGGCTGAAACCAAGGCGGAAAGATCAGGAAAAGCCGCAGCCAGAATTTCCGCGGCCCGCGCCCCCACCAGGGGAATCCCCAGGGCGAATATCAAACGCCCCAAGGTTCTATTTTTGGAAGATTCGATGCCTTGCAGCAAATTCTCCGCGGATTTCATTGCCATCCGCTCCAAGGGCAGCAGCTTCTCAGGACTTAGCTTGTAAATATCTCCGTAATCTTTCACCCCGCCTTTATCCACCAACTGCTCTACTAGTGACTCGCCCAATCCATCTATATTCATAGCTGTACGTTGAGCAAAATGGAGCACCCGCCCCTTGACCTGGGCCGCGCACCCGGGATTCACACAACGCCAGGCCACCTCATCTGTTAATTTTATCACCCGGCAGTTGCAAATCGGACACTGCCCGGGCATCCGAAATTTCCTTTCCGTCCCGGAACGCTCAGCCAAAACCGGCCCCACTACCTGGGGAATCACTTCGCCGGCCTTTTCTATTATCACGCAATCGCCTTCCCGGATATCTTTGCGTTCGATATCTTCCTCATTATGCAAACTGGCTCGCGAGATGGTCGAGCCTGCCAGTTGGACCGGCTTTAAAAACGCTACCGGCGTAAGCACTCCGGTTCGTCCCACCTGGACCTTGATCGCCTCCAGCCGGGTATGGGCCTGAGCGGCGGAATATTTAAAGGCTATGGCCCAACGCGGGCTTTTAGAAGTGCTCCCCAGACGGTGCTGCTGATCCACACTTTCCACTTTTACTACCAGCCCGTCAATCTCATAAGGGAGAGCATGGCGGCGCTCCTGCCACTTCCGTGAAAAAACCATAACGTCCTTTAAATTCCGGCAGTGAGAGTGGTGGGGATTGACCGGCAATCCCCAGGCGGAAAGCGCTGCCAGCAGAGCGGACTGGGTCTTTAACTTCCTGGCCGTATTCTCATCTACGGCGTAAAGAAAAATCGCCAGCGGACGTTGGGCCGTCAAACGCGAATCCAGCAATTTAAGCGAACCGGCCGCCGCATTACGCGGATTGGCAAAAACCTTCTCGCCGGCCGCCATTTTTTTTTCATTCCAAGCCAGAAAGGCCTTTCGCGGCAAAAAAATCTCGCCCCGGATTACGCTCTCCGTTTTCGGCGCCGCGTGATCCAGCATCAGGGGAAGACTGCGCAATGTTCTGAGATTGGCAGATACGTCATCCCCGACATTTCCATCCCCCCGCGTAGCTCCCTGAATAAACCGTTGGCGGTTGTATCTCAGGGCCACGGCTACGCCGTCAATCTTCAGTTCCACCGAGTAACTCACTTCCTCATCCGGCAAAGCCCGGCGGACGCGTTCATCCCATTCCGCCAACTCATCCTCAGAATAAGTGTTTTCCAGGGAGAGCATGGGCGCAGCATGCCGGACGGATTTGAATCCGGATATAGGCTCCCCGCCCACCCGCTGGGTCGGCGAGTCCGGAACCACCATCTGCGGATACTCGGCTTCCATATCCTTCAGTTTCCGAAAAAGCCGGTCATACTCGGCATCGGAAATTCCCGGTTCAGCCAATACATAATAAAGACGGTTGTGCCGGTTAAGCGCCCGTCGAAGATCACCCGCTGCTTTTATGATTTTAGAGGAACATGGTTTGGGTGGCATTACAACTCCAACTATTATTATTTCAAACCAACCACAATGGTTTAATCCCGCTATTTAATTTCCGGATGATTTTATTAAATTACTCCTCTGGCTTGCTAATTATTAGCATACCCGAATCACTATATTTCATTTGACCTTTAGATACAAGTAAATTATAATTGCAGAAATAATTTCAGGAAACTTCGTTTGCCCGTATGGTTACTATAAAAAAGGGGGTTATTATTGGATGAAAGAAAAATATGATATCATCATAATCGGCGGTGGTGTGGCCGGACTTTCTACCGGTGCCTGGCTGGCTTACAAAGGACTGGACGTAATCGTACTGGAACAGCGGGAAAAACCCGGCGGCATGTGCACTACCTTTGAAAGAGCCGGCACTTTTTACAATCCCGCCGCTACCATACTTACAGGCTACAGCGAGGGAAATCTGGTAAGAAAATACTGTCAAGTGCTGGATATTGAAAAAGATATGGAAGTGATTAATTTAGATTGCGCTTTTAAAACCATACTCCCGGAACACACTGTGTACTTATGGCCGGAGGTGGATAAAACCATCTCGGATTTATGCCGGATGTTTCCGGAGGAACGCCAAAAAATCAACGAATTATTTATCAAGATAAAAAAGGTCCATCAGGAAGTAAATTCGATCGCCTTTTTAGGCCCCGGCCTAATTGACTTTTTCAAAGTACCTTTTAAATGTCCCAACATGCTCCCGCTGGCCGGCAAAACTACGACCCAGTTCCTGAGCAATTACTTTAGCAATCAAAAACTGCAGGCCGCTTTAACCGGCGTACTTCCGGCCTTCATGGGACCGCCCTCAAAAGTCGCGGCCGTTTCTTATATCATGCTAATGATGGAATTCATGGCCGGTGAACTTTATACCCCTAAAGGCGGGATTATTAAATTTCCACAAGCCCTGAACAAAGCCCTGGAAAAATATGGCGGTGAAACCAAGCTAAACAGTCAGGTTACTAACATAATTATTGAGAATAACCGGGCCACCGGAGTTGATCTGGCCGACGGCCAAAGACTGAAAGCAAAGTATATAATCGCGGCCTGCGATGCGACCACTGCCCTTCTCAAGCTGGCAGGGAAAAACCACCTCAAACCCGCGTTTATAAAAAGAATAGAAGAAACCCCCACCAGTCCTTGCCTGCTGGTCAGCTATATGTCCCTGGACAAGGATCTTTTAAAAGCCGGATATACTCCGGCCCACCATTTGGTGAGTCATACCTACAACTATGATGAGCTTTACGACAACCTGGAAGCCAGAATGTACTCGGAAAGTGATTACAATCATTCCTTGAATCTCGCCAGCATAGCTGACCCTTCCCTGTCTCCGGAAGGTTTTTCCACCCTGCAAATCCAGCTCAATGTTCCCTATCAACCTCAAGGCGGCTGGAAAAAAATCAAGGAAAATATAGGAAACATACAAATCAAAAGAGCTAAAAAGGTGATCCCGGATATTGAAGAGCACATCGTAGTCCAGGAAATCGCCTCCCCCCGCTCTTTCGAAACTATCACCGGAAGCCGTTATGGTGCCGTAGGCTGGGCGCCCTACCCGCAATATACCGGCATTAATGCCTTGCATCATATTACGCCTATAAAAAATCTTTACCTGGCCGGACAATGGGCTGAACCCGGCGAAGCTATCAAATGTTGTGTGTTATCGGGCCTGCAGGTTTCCAAGATGATACTGGACAGAGAAGGACTAAAAAATTCCATAGACGAAATACTATAAGGAGGCTGGATATGGTTGCTACCGCATTAAGTATTGACCCTCAAAAATTGGATGCCATATACAGTATGGCCCAAAATCTGTTCGCAACCTGTAAAGGCGCCAACTGTGAGTTTTCCTATCTGAAAAGCATCATCGATGCCATTCAGGAATACACAAAAACCAATCAGTGCACGGTGCAAATCAATTTGGCCAATATCCGAAAGCAGGAAAAATTCAACCCGCTGGAGCTTTCCAAGATCGCCTCCCTGGCCCGGGAACTCACCCTGGCCTGCAAGGATCTCCCCCTGGAGACCTATAATCATTCGGTGGTCAACATCCTCAACCAGGCTATACAATTATTAATTTTCGGAAGAATCATGCCCCGGTCATGAAATTTCCGGACTTTCTTTTTAAGGTCCAGGATCCGCATAATAATGACTCCCCGGCCTTAAAAGAGGATCTGGCCAAGCTCACCGAGTTTCTTAACAGCCTGCCCAAAGAAAATTCCGACCTGGAATTGCTCCCCAGCGACCTAGGTTCCCCGGAAGGCCGCGACTGCCTGGAAGCATTAATCATAGCCAAAGACCATTATCGCTCACTGGCCAACAAAGAAAATGCCTACCGTTTAAGTGTGGTGCAACGGATTAATTATATCCTGGAGGTTTTGTCCCAGGTCTTAAAAGGCGATTTAAATACCCGGGTAAAGGATATCCAGGCGGATGAACTGGGAATATTGGAGGTAGGATTAAACGGCGTGCTGGATAACCTGGAAAATAAAATCACCACTATAACCTCTATTAATAAAGTCCTGGAATCCCAGTCTTCTGCGATCAGTAATTCTTCCGCGCTGATTCAAAAGATCATCGCCTCCATACAGAATATCGCAATGCATGTGGAAGATGCAAGCCCGATGGTAAGTCAATTACTGGAGCTTACCAAAACCGGCGGTGAAAACATCAGCCATTCCGTACAGGAAATCAACAGTGTAAAAGATTCTGCCAGCTCCATTCTTAAAATGGTCAGTATTATATCCTCGGTCACCGAGCAGACCAGTCTGCTCTCCCTTAACGCCGCCATTGAAGCCGCCCACGCCGGCGAACAGGGAAAAGGTTTCGCCGTAGTAGCTGATGAAATCCGGAATTTATCCCAAAAAACCGAGGAAAACGCCCTGAACATCTCCCAAGCCATACAAGCCATTGTGGACAAAATTTATCTTGCTTCCGAGACCAGTCAAAAGTCAGGCGAGGGTTTTACCGAAATTGAGCATGGCATTGTTATTTTAACGAACAGTATAAAGGAAACCACGCAAAATATGAATGACTTGTCCATCCTGTCTAAAAATGTTTCGCGCGAGGTCTTCCAGGTAATGGAACAATTAATGGATTTGATTCAACAATCGAAAAACGCCGCCAAACTCCTCGAGGGCGACGCGGCTTGAATTAGGCGGACATGGGAATCCGCCCCTACGGAAAACACAACATATTCACAAATCGTGCATATTCCCCTACGTGATCAAACAGTCTCAGTTATTTTGCAATTCCAGATGCACGCGCAGGATTTCAGCCACGCTCTTGGCACTAGCAATGCATCCCCGCGCCTGGTGCGGAGGATCGCCGTCAAACATCTCGGAAATGCTGCCTAAACCGTGTTCTTTTAAATGATCGGCAAAGGGCTTGAGCATCCGATTAATTTCCTCCTTGACGGCTTTGGTTTCGCCGTAAATTTTCCGCAAAGCATCGGCATAAGGCCCGATGAACCAGGGCCACACCGTGCCCTGATGAGTGGCGCCTTCCCGCTTGAGAATGTCACCCTCGTAGGTCCCGTGATAATTTTCATCCGCCTGATTCAAGCTTCGGAAACCAAAGGTGGTATAGAGTTCCCGCCTCACAGCCTGAAGCACCTTTTTCGCCTGATCTTTCTCAATCAGAGAATAAGGCAGGGAAAGTACCAATAATTGGTTCGGTCGTAAAGTGGCATCCTGGAAATTATCCTCCACTCGATCGTAGAGACAGCTTCCTTTTTCATTCCAGAACAGGCTTTTAAACCTCTTGGCGGTTTTGTCGGCCAACTGTCCATAACGTTGACTGTCCACCGGCTGCTTGAAATCAGCAGCCAAATCCCGCATCAGACAGAGCGCGTTGTACCAGAGGGCATTAACCTCCACCGGCTTGCCGGAACGCGGAGTAACCACCCAGTCTCCGACTTGGCAGTCCATCCAGGTAAACTGCGCTCCTTCCTCCGGTATGTTGATCAGACCGTCATCTTCGGCCCGGATATTAAGACGGGTGCCTTTTAAATACCATAATATGATTTCTTCCATGGTCGCCCAGAGATGCTCGCGGATAAACCGACTGTCCCCGGTTACCCGGCGATAATGATAAACCGCGATGAAAAACCAGAGAGCCGCGTCAACGGAATTGTATCTCGGCTGAGAATTATCTTCACTAAAATGGTTGGGCAGTATTCCCTCGCTGCAATATCCGGCCATGGTCTGCAAGAGGTTTCCGGCTTCGGAAGTGCGTTTCATCGCCAGCGTTAAACCCTGAAAAGCTATTACGGCTTCTCTCCCGCAATCCACCATCCAGGGATATCCGGCAATGATGCTTAGGCCGTCTCCCCGCCGGACTAGAAACTGATCAGCCGCCAAGCTCAAGGTTTGGCCAAAATCGTCGCTCGGCGCCGCCAAATTGACCAAGTCCCGGCGCCGGATAACTTCGGCTTGGGCCGCGGTCGTAGGATCAGGATGGGCCAAGGTCTCCGGTGTCGCTGCCAGAAAACCGGGCTCAACGTCCGAAAGTTTGAAGCTAAGAATCCCGGGAGAAAATAAATCCTCCCTGCTTTCCAGACCCCGGGCATGCTCTTCCCGGTAAAATATTTTCTGCTGCCAGTTGGCCGAATGTTCATACACCAAAGCATTGTGGCTGATGTTTAGGGTAGGCAAATTTCCATCGGGCATCAACTGAATAACATGTTCCTGTAACTCATGATGGGTATTAATGAAATGCCGTTCCTGCCGGCGCAAATGATGCCCGCGAAAACTGACCAGCGGGCGAACCGTCAAGAAGATATCCTCTTCCGGCGAAGTAAGGAGGCGGTAAACAATCCAGGTCAAATTATGCCCATATGACATAAAAATTTTTTTTTCGAGAAGTTGATCAGCCAGGCGAAAAGTAAAAATCGGAAAAGGCTCCAGGCGAAAGGATTCGATATTCAGGTAGCCTTGCGGGGTAATATTATCCGGATACTGATAGGTCGAGAGATGATATTTATGCCCGCGGTAAATAACCGTTTCTTCTGTTTGGGCAAGCATCACCACCCGGTTTAAAGGTACATCCAGAGCGGCTGTCAGCAGGGAATGATATCCGCGCGTGGGCATACCGGACACGGTTCCACAAGCATAACCGCCGATTCCATTAGTCTCCACCCACTCCTTGCGGGACGAATTCTCAAGGTTAGTGCAAATATTGCGTCCCAGGCTGATCATGGTTTATTCTTTTCCGAATGCCTTGACGCGTATAACCCTCCGGCCGGGTTTCCCCGGTTGCCATACCGCAGTTAAAACGATAGCCAGTACGGTCCCGCCCAACATAATCAGCATTACCGGCTGCACCAGGGAACGTTCCCATCCCAAAGCCAGTAGTCCGCTGTGGAGACCAAAAAACATGACTAAGGCGCGAACCATACTCGCCGTTGGTAAAGCGGAAGTATGTTCAACTGATAAAAGTATCAGCCGGGCCAACCAGTTGGCAACCACGAGCGCGACCGCTATGATTACCAGTGCATTGACGGCTTTAGGCAGTATTTCAAAATACACGCCTCCCAGCCAGGAAATCCAGGCCAGGTTTGTACGCTCCAAGGCTTTCATAAAGAAGGTCGCTACCAGAAACCAAAATATTACCGTCCCGGTAGCGTGCAAAGGGGAAACATCCGCCCGGATTTTATTCATCAACCGGGTCAGTCCGATCCAGGCGCAAAAACGGTCCCACTGCAGGACACGCAGCAGTGCTACCACGATATGTTTTGCAATTTCCGAAACAATTAACCCTACCATCATGATGAGCAGGGCTAAAAGCACGGAAGGAACATGTGCAATAAACACTCCGGAAAAGTGCTCGATCTGATTCATCATTATTTGAATGGAATAGGAATTCATATATCATCCTCCTTGAAATATATAGCCGACTATCCTGCTACCCAGATTAAAACCGCCGCACCTAAAATCAGACGGTATATAATAAACACGTACAAAGTGCGGTAACGCAAATAGGCCAGCAGAAATTTTATGCCGGCATATCCCGCCAACGCGGCGGTCAGCATACCGGCTAACAATGTAATCGCCGATTGATCGAGGCCCAAGCCTGCCAGTTTTTTCAACTCAAACACCGCGGCCCCAAAAATCACAGGTATACCCAATAAAAAACTGAAACGCGCCGCTTCCTCGCGTTTAAAGCGCAAAGCTAGTCCGGCCGCTATTGTAATCCCGGAACGGGAAACTCCGGGCATGAGGGCCAGGGCCTGGGCAAGACCAATAAGCAGGACATCCCCCAGCTTCATAGACTCCATTTCCCGGCACTTGACGGTCCAACGTTCGGCTATCCCCATGATTAGGCTGACGCCTATCAAACATACCGCTATAACCGCCGGCGATCGAAACGTGCCTGCCACCTTATCTTCCATGGTCAGACCGGCGATAACTGCCGGCACAGTTCCCAATACAATAAACCAGACCAGCCGCGCCTTAGGCTCTCCCCAGGGATCACGCTTCCAACCCGCCCGTACCGCGGCCCGCGCCAACTCCGCCAACTCTTTTCTAAAATAAATCCCAACTGCCAGCAGAGTTCCCAGGTGAAGGGCGACATTAAAGGTCAGGGAATTCAGCAGGGGCGCTTCCCACCCCAACATTTTGGGAATTAGTATTAGGTGTGCCGAGCTGCTGATAGGTAGAAATTCCGTCAGCCCTTGTACTATGCCAAGAAGTATTGCTTCCCATATAAACATTGTCATACTATATCATAAGCTGGAAGAGTAGGAACAAAAAAATATTCTTCGTGTATCCGATTATTTAGAAACTGTGAAATAATTGGATCTTGCTGCGAAGCAGCACAAATTAATTTCTCTCCCTTGATAGCCTGTCCGGCATGACTTCCTGCCGGGAAGATGCCGGGAGCAAGTGTGGGTTACCCCTCCCAAGACGGCACTTACGCCACATCAATATCCGGGTGCTTCTTCACAGCCGTTTGAAAAACCCGGGACTCGACCGGACCGCGATTTAGCTTACTCGTATCGGGCCTTCTAAGTTCCCGCAGAAACACCTCAACCAATTTGGGATCAAACTGTCGGCCCGCGAAAATTTCCAATTGTTTAATGGCATCCTCCTGGGATAAGGCTTTGCGATAGGGCCGGTCCGAAGTCATGGCATCAAAGGAATCCGCAATTTGGAGAATACGGGCGAACAAGGGGATTTGTTCACCCTTTAATTTATCGGGATATCCTCCGCCGTCAAAATGCTCGTGGTGATGACGAACGATTACTGAAACCTCGGATAGACTGCATACCGTGGCCAATATTTCAGCCCCCACGACGGGATGCATTTTAATCGCCGCCCATTCTTCCGGGGTTAAAGGCGAGGTTTTCTTTAAAATGCTGTCTTCCACCCCGATCTTGCCCACATCATGCAACAGGCAGGCTTTATGCAACAACTCAATATCCTTTCCCGGCAAATTCATTTGCCGGGCTATGGCTAAAGCATACGAAACTACAGACTCGGAATGACTATGGGTATACCGGTCCTTAACTTCGATCGCCGTGGCCAGCGATTTAATAATGTCCAGGAAAGCCGTTTCCAGATCATCAAAGAGATTGGCGTCATCAATCGCAATGGCGGCATGTGCCGCTATTCCCCGCATAAACATCTCGGCCTTGATATCAAAAGGCTCTTCGCACTGGTAACCCCCGGATACTAAAGCTCCCACGAGTTGATTTTTTATCACCAGAGGAACTATTTGTAAATCTTTCACCTCTAAAACACTTGATAGTTTCTCCACGGGAAAACGGCCGGGCGCGTCCAAAGCGCAAACTACCTCCCGCTGCCTGATTTCATCCTCAGTGAAACTCAAATCCTCCAGACGTAAAATCAGGGTTTCAAACAAAGGACTGCGGTGGGGAGGCAAACCTACCGCCTTGGCCGGCAGGAATAACTTTTTTTTCCGATCCCAGAGAAAAATCAGACTGATTTTAAAATTAAGGACCTTGGTAATAATTAAGGCAATACGGTTTAAAACTTCGGAGAGGGATGCCAGGGAACCGACATCCTCTGCGACTTGCAGAAGAGTCTTGGCAATTTGCGCCTCTTCCCGCAATTCGCTGTACAAATTGGCATTACGGATAGCTATGGTGGCCTGCTGTCCGAAAATATGCGCATTTTCTATTTCCTCTTGGGTGAAGCGGCGGATTTTATTACGGCTATAGATGTTGATAGTACCTTGAACCTCGCCCCCGTAACACATAATCAGGGAGAGAACACTTACTAAATTTTCCCGGCGAATTAATTCCGGATCACCATAGGGCGTTTTCCGCATATCTTCGGTATAGATAAATTCACATTTACTTTGCAAAATAGCGTCTATCTTTTTTCGTGAAATACATTGTTGCTTAATATAATCCGATTTGAAACCATAACCGGATTTAAATATTAGGTTCTTCTTGGAGTTATCCCAAAACATACAGGTAACGGCATCCGCCCCGAAGAATTCAGCGGATAATACAGCTAAGGCTTCCAGGGCGGGGTCCAATGAAAGTTCAGTTGCTATTTTAAGCGAGGTTTTACGGATAACTTCCAATTGATGCTGGTATTTTTTGACTTCCCGCTTTAGTTGGCTTAAAGTGTCTGGCCGCGGGGTCTTGCGTGAAGGCAGTTTTTTTTTGCGGCGTTGCTGGGGAGCACGCGTATCTTTGGTCGAAGATGGAGTGTTCAATATTTTGCTCTTTCGTGACACTCGAGGTTTAGTCATAGTATTATCCCTCTTTTTAAGAGTCCCTGATGACTTTTTCCGATGCATATTAATCCCTATAATTAATCCTTTCGATAATAACCTCAAAATTTAATAAGAAAATACTATGTTAGTTCCGGTTGCTGAAAGCCAAAATAAATTCCTTTCCGAGATCTTTCCACAACAGATATTATCATTTAATATCGTAACATTAAAGAAAAACCTTAAAATATACTGTTTAAAATCAGAAGATATTATATTATATACTTTGTAATGCTATTTGTCAATTTTTTTTAACCTGTATTGAAATCCTGTCCGCTAAATGTTTCAAGATGGATTACCGCGCGTCTTTCGGTTGCCCGCAAATGACAATATTCCGCTGAAATACCCCGAATTCTTCCACTTGAAGGTTCAGACTTGCGTGTTGATGCCTCTCAACTACAAAAACCCTTGAAATTCACCCCTCGGTACGGAGAAGAGCCCTAACTAAAACGGGTATGCTTCAGGCTTTTTGATTGCCTCAGACCCTCTTTATTGAATAAAATGCACTTCCGGAAATACAGACAAATCGTCAATTCCCATCTGTTTTTGAATTTTCGGATTCACGTAAATGATGATTTTCCGGGGCTTTTCGCTCCGTTGTTTAAAATCTTGTTGGTAAACTTTTTGAGCCAGTTCTGCGGTTTGCGCGCCGATATCAAAAAAATCAACAGCAAAGGCAGCCAAAGCGCCGGCTTTCACATGGTACTTTGAAAAACTGATTAAAGGAATATTTTCTTTGTGGGAATGGGCAATGATATGTTTTAGCGCCTGGGGATGGGCAACGGTTTTATCAACCACTATCCACAAAATATCCACCTTATTATTTGTCATTTTCAATAAAGCAGCCGGAATTTCATCCGCTTTCTCCACTGCTATCGGGAAAAGCTTCAAATTATTTTCCTTAACTACTTCACGGGCCTGCTCTATATCCTGGCTTGAGTGTAGCGGATTATAAATCACACCAATACATCTTCGGGTCGGAAATATTTTTTTAATTCTTGATAATTGTGCGGCAATCTTGATTTTGAGAATCACGCCGGAGATCGGACGCTTCGAAGACTTAAAGGAATCCATGATCATGGTGTAGATAAGAGGAATTTCCGCTGTCAAGGACTTTGCCGCCAGGATCGCTTCGCTACCAACAACTACCACCACCTTGATATCATCCGTAACCAGGCCTTTCATAATTTGCCGGCCTTTTTCCATATCTCCTAGCATATTTACTATTTTAACTTCCCAGCGCATACTCCCTCTAAAACCCTTTATCGCAGTGTTATAGGGCGCTGCCGAACGGCTTATCACCACTACCGCTTTTTTTCCCCATACCGGGGGAGCCAAGAGCAAGGTTGGCAATACAAATATTAAAAACCATTTGCCATAACTTTTCATCATTATTCTAATGGCCAATTTCTTTTTTCCACCCTGGTCCCCTGACATCACGGATGATTTGTTTTTAGAATTTATAAGTATATTCGACATTCACCCGACCCGGACAATTCTTTCCCCTTGGATATATTTGTCATCCATTGTATTGTAAACTATCGTGTTTTCAAAAATATTAAAAGCAGCTATGGTCAAACCGGACCGCACTCCAACAGAAACCCCATCCCCAACTCAGCATTAATAGCAACATTATCCTCAAACTCTGTAACCGCTTTATCATTTTTATAATCCCCTTAATATATTTGGCTCATCTTCCAAAAGCGCGGGTAAAGCTTGGGAGTACTGAAAAAATCCTGTTTTTAATAAAAGTCCTTAGTTATCCATACTAACATGTCCGTTTTTTCTAACAGGATATTCTCTAAATCAAGCAGGCGAAAAATGTCTCCTTTACCTTTCGGCCTATTATCGGTTGTCCGGCGTGGTTATGTCAATATATGTTAGCAATTAGTCCTCGCAGACCGGTGTTTCAAGCTGCTTTTTCACACTTTTGCTGGTCCCGCAACTGGTTAATACATGGGGGGGCAGCTCTATTACAGCTTATATCCGTTTCCCCGTCCTCGGTTCATTCAATCAAATCGCCCGCCAATAAACGAATATGGGGATCCCTGCTCGAAAAGATACCTGCACACGGCTAATATTTTAATTATGCTATTATTGTATCTAAGGCTTTACAGATTATTGCCTGTCATGTAAAACTGTAGCGTTGATGTTTTTTTTAAGGGGGATTGGAATATGAAAAAGACCACTACGCAATCCAAGTCAAAACGCAAACCTAAATCACGTCCCGCCAAAAAGCCTCAAGGGATTACTTCCTTCTCGGCTCGGAATCGAATGATCCGGCTGATTAATTCCTCCCTGGATATAGAAAAAGTCCTTCATCTTTCCATGCTGCTGATGGAAAAAACCCTGAACGCGACGGCTTCTTCCATCCTGCTGCATGATCCGGAGAAAAATGAATTAAAATTCTACCTGGCCACCGGCGCCAAGAAAGACGCGCTTAAAGTAATCCGCATGCCGGCCGACCAGGGCGTGGCCGGCCGTTCCCTGCAAACCGGCAGAACCCTGCTGATTCCGGAAGCTTCCAAGAGCCCTTTCTTCTATAAGCAGGTTGATGAAAAAACCAAGTTTGTGACAAAAAATCTTATTGCCACTCCCATTCCCATCAAGGGAAGACGTGTCGGCGTACTGGAGGTTCTGAATAAAGCCCGCGGTACTTTTACTCACCAGGACATGCTTAAATTAAAAATCATGGCCGCGGAAATCTCCGTAGCCATTGACAACGCCCGTCTTTACGATGAAGTTAAACGCGCTTACATTGAAAGTATGCTGAATATGGCCAAAGCGGAAAAATACCGGGACCATGATACCGGT
>DAOVYW010000126.1 GCA_030635415.1 Candidatus Firestoneibacteriota bacterium | reverse complement strand
TTATGAGCCACATCGTAGACCATGTGCAGGCCAAGTTTTTCCGCCGATTGGCGGAATACTTGTTCGAACGATTCCCGCGCCCAATGTGTGATGCATTGCCGGTTGGCCCAGGCGTAATTAGCGGCGGCGGCCATACTATTTAAATAATTCTGTCCTTCCGGGGACGGGATGGGCGCACAAGCTAACTGGCGGTCCGGAAGGTCGAGACAGTACTTGGACGCAGACCGCCGGAGGACTCCCAGGGAATCCTCGCAGACTTGATAACCCAGGCCCCGGGATCCGCAATGGATCATGAGAGTCACCTGACCTTTGAAGAGGCCCAAAATCGCGGCAGCCCAAGAATCATACAAACCAACCACTAATTAAAATCACAGATAATGATTGCCCGAACCCAGGGTGCCAAGCTGGTTGAGTCCGCGCTCCATGGCACGTGGGCTGACCAGGCTGCTGTCCGCGTTCCGCAGGCGTCCCTGATCTTCGGTACGTTCAAGATCCTCCTGCCATCCGTATCCCTGATGAATTGCCCAGTGTGAGCCTTGTTCCAGTACCCGTGGCAATTGGCTGGCCTTAAGCCGCAGCCGGCCTTCCCGGCCTACTCCGGCCGGCACATTATGATAAAGGACCTGGATTAAATTGCGCAGGCGGCCCGCAACTTCCCCCTCCAGAAGATTGGAGCGCAGCAGGCGCACCCCGCAATTAATGTCATATCCCACCCCGCCGGGAGAGACTATGCCGTCTTGCATATCAAAAGCCGCCACTCCGCCGATGGGAAAACCATAGCCCCAGTGAATATCCGGCATGGCCAGGGATGCGCGTATAATCCCCGGCAGTTGAGCCACGTTAATAACCTGGTTAAGGGCCTGGTCGCGGAAGATATCCTCCATTAAGGCCGGAGAAGCGTAGATTATTCCATCTACCCGCATTTTGGGATGACGATCTTTGGGAATGCGCCACTTAAAAGGACTGAGTTGCTCGAGCAGTTCAGATTCCGGGGGAGTCATGGCAATGCGCTCCTTGTACTGTGATTATCCTGCGGCTAAAGTATACGCGCTTTGATGATCAGAATCAAGAGCCGGAAAGGAGGATTAAGCATATTATATTAGGTTCATTATAATTAAAGCACTAAAGTCGTAATGAGGATTAGTCACTGCCTTTATAGACCCCGGCTTCCGCCGGGGTGACGCCTTAGCCGTCATTCCGGCATGATTGTAGCCGGAATCCAGTAAAACAATAAATGCAGAGTTAAGATTAACTTCCCAGAACAAAGCGAATGATGATGAGGGACACCAGGTTGAAACCGGCGTGAGCCACTATGGGGGCCAGCAGGTTATTCCGCCATTCGCGCAGCAGGGCCAGGACCACGCCTAAAAACGTAATCGGCAGGAAGCCGATCAGTCCTTGGGGATGTACCAAGGCAAATATCATGGCTGAAATAATCACGGCGCCTGCCAGGTTAAGGCGCTGGCGCAGCCAGGAATACAATGCCCCCCGGAACATAATTTCTTCCACGATGGGCGCGACCACCACTCCCAGTATAAAGATAACACTTATCATGCCGGGAGTACGGGCTTCCATTAGAACCGGCGCTATGGGGTGTATGCCTTTAGTCATATCGATTTTAAGCCAGGAAAATATGTAGGCGGAAAGAATAAGTATTAAGTATAAAAAAGGCCAGGCGGCAAAGAAACCTGTTAATCCGGCGAAAAAATCCTTGATGCTTTTCCTCAGATTATCCCAATGCAGGCCCAAAGAGCGTCTAATATTATTTAAGGAAATTCCAAAAAGAGCCGGCCAAAGTATCAGCAAAGGAATTAAGCTAATGAACAATATATTGCCGATCAGCCGGAAGTGCAGGGACTCGGGAAATATCAAATTTTGGAAAAAATTAATAATGAAATGACCGAGGTGTTCGGCAGCCAGATAAAGACAAAAAATCTCAAGACCATAGACGTCAGGAATAAGCCCGGATGAAAAGCAGACGGAAGTTTTTCGGGAACCGAATAATACCACGATGATTATAATGGAGATTAGACTTATAAACAACAAGGCTCCCAACCAGAGGGTAGTCCGCATCCCGGTTTGATAGGTTGCGGCCGCTGTTTGGAAGACCGGGCTATGCTCAAATACGGGTACGCCTTTTTGCTGAGCGAGATCTGCGATTAATAATTCGCCGAACCAGTCCAGATTTTTCCTTAGCAGTGCTGTTTCTTCCTGGCTGAAAAGGGAGGAGGAAACGGATTCCGGCGAATATACCCGTTCCAGCAGGCGGTCCAGGTTTTTGTTATTTTGCGGCTCTTCGGGAAAATTCCTGCGCAATGTCCGTATGATTTCTCCGGCGGTAGACGAAAGCCCCAGGTAGTGTGCCATTATGTACCGGCGCCGGAGCATGGCAGGACTGCGCAGGTCTTGTCCCATAAAACGTTTAGACCTGGAAGTGGGTGCCAGCCAAACGTCAATAAACTGTTTTTTCCATGTTTCGGGTAAAGCGTCCTTTGCGCCGGGGGATTCGGGGTAGGGATGGGTTTTAAGATAATTGGCAGCGCCGATAAAAAAACGGCTTTGGAAAGAAAATATTTTCAAGGAGATGTTTTCCATGCTTTTATCAAGCTGGGAATCGGCCAACGTGGATTTTTCATCAGACTTCAGGGGATACCAGGTCCGGTAAGGTATGATTATTAACAGGATACCCAGGAGAAAATAGCCCAGATAGGCACGAAAATGCGGAGGGAAATTCAAAACAAAATTTCCGGAAATTTCCAGGCGGAAAATTTCATAAGGTTTAAGTGTATAAAGCCGAGTCGGGATCGTCCAGCTTGTAATCCACTAAAAAAGATTTTAAATGGATACGGTCCGGCGGGGAGAGATCGAGAAATTCAATTCCCAGTATGTATTCCTGGTCTGGCAGTGCCCGACACCACGCAACCCGGGAGCGAATGGTTGTAGGCAGACACTCATCCTCCGGGTAAATCAGGGTTTTGCTGGCATCAGTGCGTTTTTCCTTGGGTGGAAGAAAAAGAGTAAGCGTAAGGGTTTGTCCGGCGGCCAATTCCTGGTCGCTGCGCATGGCTAATCCGGTAGTGCCCAAATCTTCGGACAGGCTCTCGCTGGAGCAGGAACGCGCTAGTTCTCCATGGATCCGGGCTGTAAAATGCACCCAGAGTTTAAGTAGTATGCGGGGATGCCGGCGACGCTCGGCCGAGACCTTGCCTTTATATGTTTTTTCGTTCATAGGATAAACCCCTTAACTTGCTTAAAAGCATGACGTGTAGCAATGGCGGAAAAAATCTGCTTCTGCGCTTCTGAGGCGGTGTCATAATTGGGAGAATGGCTTTTTGCCATCATTCCGACAAACACTTTGGACGAATACATTTTAGTTTTCCGCGACAAAACCTAATTAAATATCACACTAATTTTAACCTCTGGTCGGGGCAAAAGCAAGAAAAACCTGGAGATATCCACCGAAGAATTTATCCTGCCGGGCCGGGAAGGGGCAAGACTGCTCCCGGTCCGGCAGGAAGGCTGGATTATAATTTGCTACTTACCCCGCTTACCCCGCTTGTCCCGCTTGTCCCGCTTGTCATAATGGCCTTTCCGGCTCTTGAAACCCTGGTGGCCGAAATCTAGCTGCATTTCATCCATTATTAGCTTCTGTTTCGGCGTCAGGATTGACCGCAAATAAATCACGGATTTTACCCGTACGGCCATCATTTTTCCCCTTAGTTCTCCAATCTGCTGGGCCAGTTTTTCCACTTGGGCCAAGCTCGGTTTGTCCTTATGCGACTCGGTCTTGATATCAAGATGCAGGATTTTGAGCTCGGCTTCCCATTTAATCATCTGTTTTCGTTTGGTCAGGCGCTCGGCTTTTAATTTTGCAATTTGATCCTCGGATAAATCCAGGCCAGCCATCAAGCCAGGTCCTGGCCCCTCTCCGCCAGGTCCCGGGGGGCCGGGACGAAAAGCCTGGGCAGATGCGGCTGTCAGACCAAGTACAGCGGCTAAAAAAACTGTGATTAACGATTTTGAAGTTGAATTCATTTTAATTTCCTCCTTATTTTATGCTAATGTCCGGGCCGACATGGAGCCGGCTCCTACGCTTCGAAAATGCTTTTCTGTTTTTACGAGACGCCGGATCCGGCATCCCAACCCATCACCTCCTTAAATCATAAATTTGGCGATTTCAGACGGGATACCGAATTCCTCGTAATTAAAGACATCATACTCGATATCCTGGCCTTTTTCCAAAAAGTCTAGGCTGCTAAGATCTTCGGCATAGCCTTGGAATGTTTCCTGGTCAGTCATATGAGTGCGGGGCAGGAATAAAAAGGAAAAAGTCGCAACCAGAAGTATTGCCGTAGCAGTGGCCAAGGCCGGGATCCAGGGTCGCCGGAGACTTTTCACTTCGGCTTTTTGAGAGGCACGATGCATGACTTGCTCTGCAAAATGCGGGGGAGGCTCAAAACCAAAGTCTTTAGTTAAAATCTTGGCAGCCGTTTTGAGCTTTTCTCTTGCCAGGCGGCAGACCGGACATTTTGAGACATGAACTTCGACAGCCGATATCCGGGAACGAGATAGGATACCCAGTTCCAGATCAGCAAGCAATTTTTGAACTTTGCGGCAACGCATGACGGATTTCACCTCCCAATTTCTGATAGGCTTTCTGGAAAGCCCATAACCCTCTACGCAAGCGCGATTTTGCAGTACCCAGCGGCACACCCAGGCTTTTAGCCATATTCTCCAGGCTTAAATCCGCTTCAAAGCGTAAAATCAGGCTTTCCCGGTACCGGGGCTTTATATTTTTTAGGGCCTGCTGAACCAACAGGTGCTCTTCGCGCGCTATGGCATCAACTTCAGCCCGCGCCTCCACCGTTTTTTCCGGCAGCGCATGGCTGGCCGGGAATTCCCGCTGCCTGCGCAAACGATCCCGTCCAAGATTTATTGCTACTTTAAAAAACCAATGTTCAAACGGCCGTTGGGGGTTATAACGTTCCCGTTGTTCAAAGGCCCTTAAAAAAACATCCTGCGCGAAATCAGCGGCCTCCTCCGGGCGCTTGAAAAAGCCCAAGCCTATCCGGAAGAGCCTGGTCTGAAAATGATTTATGACCGTTTCCAGAGCCATCATATCGCCGGCGTGGAAGCGGAGAGCGATTTCGGGTTTGATCAAGGACATCCATTCTCTCCTTTCTAATTAATACTACGTATGAGGATATGAAAAAGATTCAAAAAAAGCAAGTTGGAAACGTAGGGCTCTGGCTTCTTTATCCTGAGCCAAGCCGAAGGGCATGCCGGCCCGGTCATTTGGCGGGGGAGGATTTTGACTTTCGCCAAAATACATGATATAATAGGTCTTAATAAACAGCGATAATAACAAACATGTAATAATATGAAACAAAAGAGGTTGTCTGTGATAAAATCCATGCATGATAATTCTGGATTACGTGTTGTTACCAAGGGAATAGCTGTCTTTCTGGCATTTACTATGGTAACGCCCTGCATGGCATGGGCCTTTGATGCCAGGATATATGCCATGCCGCATGCCGGCCAGGTCAAGGTGCATCATCTGGGCAGAGCCATGGTTTTACCCAAGAAACTGGGGGACATTAACCAAAGTTTCCAGGGCAATGGAAAAACCATAGTGCATATCCAGGATTTGCATTGCAATCACGAGGTTCAGAAAAACATTGCCGGTTTGATACATTATTTGGCCAAAGAACACAACCTCCGCCTGGTAGGCGAGGAAGGTGCTTTTCATACTGTCAATACGGCCGGGATCAGGGATTTTCCCATAAAGAAAATCCGCGAGCAAGTAAGCGACTATTTTATGAGACAGGGAAAGCTTACCGGGGCCGAATACTACGCCAGCTTGAGCGAACCGGCTGTCCGTTTGGAAGGCATTGAGACCCCAGGACTTTATAACGAGAGCCAACAGGCAGTAGGGTTTTTCCTGAATCACGAGAGCCAGGGATATTGCCAGGATTTGCGTGATATCCTGGATGAGATGAAAGCCTCGATCTACAATCCGCTGTTGCGCAAATTCGATTCACGCCGTATGGACTATCGCAAGGGCAAGACAAGCCTGCTTAAGCACTGCGCCTATTTAAATTCCACTGCTAAGGGCATGAAAATCAGCCGGGCGCCAGACTCCCAATTGGTCCGCTTCCTTAAGCATAAACAAAATTACTTCTCTCTGGATATAGATTCCGACCAGCTTTTCCGGGAACTTGATGGAATTGATACAGAGATTCGCGAATGCCTGTACAACACAGAGACGCAGCGCGAACTGGATGAGCATTATCGTAGGTTGGATATTATAGAAAAAATCCTGAATATTTCAGTTGCGCCCAAGGAATTACGCGATTTCCGGACCAGACGGCAAAAATATGTCATGAAAGAATTTGTTGATTTCATCAACAACGTAGGGGCGATTCGCGAATCGCCCCTACAGGTTTCTGAAAGCCTGGTCCTGGATAAATATGTAGAAAAAGCGGAGCAATTCTATATGCAGGCGGATGAGCGCAGCAGGCATTTTGTGGATAATCTCTGCCGCAAGATGGAAAAGCACAGCGAAGATATTGCTGTTATGATCACAGGTGGTTTTCATACAGAAAAAGTGCTGGCTAAGCTCCAAAGTCAAAATATTTCCTATATTTCCATCAAGCCGCGCCTGACCCGGCAGGATATTGTAAACCCGTATTTCGACTTACTCCGCAATCAACAGACCCCGCTGGAAAAATTGTTGGCTAAAAACCAGGACATTCTGGCCCTGCCCACATACCTAATGGACGGTAGCCTGACAACCCCGGCCCGTCGAATATTCGCCAAGCAGTTACAGGCATTCCTGAACATGGTAAACCAGGCCCAAAAGGGCCAGGTCCTCATTCCCCTGAAGATCGCAACTACCGGGCCGGATGAGGTAACAGCCGTGGTCTCAGACCGTCCGGAACCCGGTGCCTGGCAGCGCGTTGAGATCGGCAAGCGTATTTACCATCTCTTTTCCTCCGCAAGCCAGGCTAAATCAGCCCTGGAGAAGATTCGTAAAAAGAAAAGTTCATTCTTTGTCTGGCTGGGCAAGATATCA
>DAOVYW010000264.1 GCA_030635415.1 Candidatus Firestoneibacteriota bacterium | reverse complement strand
CTGGTACCGGGTTTTTTAACCATTGAGGCGCCGCAAGGGTATCGCTGCATCGGCGCCATTATACCCCTAGCACTCCTGGCTGCCTTTGGACTGGAGCGGCTCTGGCAGGGAGCCGCAGAATTGGCCCGAGGAACCAGGATAAGCCGGTGGCTCTGGGTGGGGTTGGCGGTTTTAATGCTCTTCATAGGCGGCCGGAACCTTAGGGACTATTTCGATCACCAGGCTGGGAATGCTTGCTGCTGGTCGGAATTTTCCGCTACCGAGGCCGCGATGGGAGACCTCTGCCGGGAACTTGGACCGGAATATCATACCTATATCTCCGCCATCTCGTATAATTTTCCCACGATAAACTTTCTCGGTTATCCGCATATTGAATCCGAAGCCTTTCAGATCAGCGGCACGATACCGGCGAATTACTCCGGGCATAAAAATATTGTGTATTTAATACTCCCTATTCATGATGGCGCGATGGAACTGTTACAGTATTATTATCCGGGAGGAATAAAGAAAGTTCATTCCAGTCCCTTTGATTTCACGCTTTTTACCTCCTATCAGGTCGGGCATAAAGAAATACTTGCCGGACAGGGGCTGGCCGGGCATTATAAGGGCGCGGCGTATAAAAAGAAGGAGCGCGTATCTGACCGGGGAATATCTTGCTTTACTGGGCGGGAACTAGGACTGGATTACCCCATAGAAGCCAAATGGACAGGAAGTATACGTATACCCCGCTATGATGAGTGGAGCTTCCGCTTAAGTGGCGCGAACTGGGCGGTTATACGCATAGGTGGACGCAGAGCGGATACCCAAAGCCTGACCCTGGCCCAGGGCAGGCACACTCTGGAAATTAAAACCCGGATCAAGGCTGCCGGGCTGCCAATAATCTTCATGTGGAAGCGCGGCCCAAGCGGTCCCTGGAATGCCGTTCCAGCGGATGCTCTCAGCCCGCGCCGGGAAATACATGGGTTGGCCGCGGATTATTATAGGTCCGTGGACTGGAGCGGAAAGCCGGTTACCCGGCGAATAGATCCCCTGATCACCCTGCTGGGGCAGGATTTTCCCATGTCCTCGCCTTTTTCAGTGCGTTGGAAAGGATGGATTGAACTACCGGTCACGGGAGCTTATAGCTTTGGTTCGCTCTCCAATGAATCTTCCTGGATTTATATTGATAATAAACTCTTGGTGAAAAATGAGGTTGCGGACAGCTATGTGGAATCGTCTCTGGTTCGCCTTTCCGCCGGCCGGCATAGTATCCGTATTGATTATTTTAAAAAGTATTTGGCGCATCCACGCATGATACTTTATTGGACGCCGCCCGGCGGGGCCAAGCAGAAAGTACCCTATACCGCGCTTTTTCCGGAATAACCGGCAGGGGCTGTGTTTTACTATAATGTTCAAAGCCAGGTTAATCCTTTATGAAAAAGCACTCCCGAGCAAAACATGCAGCTTTTGGCGGATGGCGCCAATATTTCAGCCAAAATGATGATATAATCCGGGTCATACATTTGGGCCTTCCGGATTGGGGAGATTATGCCTTCCGGATGGAAGGACCGGCCAATGCCGCTATCCTTATAGATGATAGATGGCAGGAAAATGGGCAGGGAGGCAGTTGAATTGGCGCAGGGTCTTCATACCGATCGCCGGGTCAAAGAATTCGGCGAATGACTGAGAGCATGCAACAGTATTCTGGAATCGCCGAGCTCCAGGCAGGATCATTCTAGGAGATTTCTCGCTTTGCTTGGAATGACATGGTTAGAAGAATTTTTTTTTGGAGACAGTCCCATAAACAGTGGCATATATCGAAGTGCAGCTGAAATTGAACCAAGAAATTTTTGCAACGGTATAGCAAATATGTCTTGATGATTTTTAGTGTTTGAATTAGCATTAATGCTGCCTTTTT
>DAOVYW010000071.1 GCA_030635415.1 Candidatus Firestoneibacteriota bacterium | reverse complement strand
TGTCGGAGTAGCCGTACTCGTCGGCGTATCTGTCGGAGTAGCCGTACTCGTCGGCGTATCTGTCGGAGTAGCCGTACTGGTTGGCGTATCTGTCGAGGTGGCTGTACTGGTTGGTGTATCAGTCGGAGTCACAGTGCTCGTAGGTGTAGCTGTCGAGGTGGCTGTACTGGTTGGCGTATCTGTCGGGGTGGCTGTACTGGTTGGTGTATCAGTCGGCGTGGCTGTACTCGTAGGTGTATCCGTCGCTGTGTTCGTTGGTGTAGCTGTCGAGGTCGGTGTGCTCGTTGCAGTATCTGTCGGTGTCGCCGTGCTCGTTGCAGTATCCGTCAGGGTTGCTGTGCTGGTTGGTGTAGCAGTCAGTGTGGCCGTGCTGGTTGGCGTTGCTGTCGGCGTTGCTGTCGGCGTTGCTGTCGGCGTTGCTGTCGGCGTTGCTGTCGGCGTTGCTGTGCTGGTCGGTGTATCCGTTGGGGTGGCCGTGCTTGTTGGCGTGGTCGTCAACGTAGCTGTCAGCGTGACCGTACTTGTGGGCGTGGCTGTCGGCGTCACTGTATAAGTTGGTGTACATGTGGAAGTCGGTGTATGCGTTGATGTAGGAGTACAAGTTTGGGTCGGCGGATTATTACTCCAAACAATTATAGCCGGCACATCCGCCGCTATATTCGGAAATCCACTGCAACTGGCTGTCACAGTATTCAACTGGGGGTCATCGTTTTGCAAAGTCATTTGAGCCCAACCATTGGCATCCGCCACGCCGGTCACATTCTGTACATAAAGTGGCCCATGACCTTCCAGGGTGGTAACAATAAATATTGGCGAGCCATTAGTAATAACAGTCATAACCGAGGCTGATGAGGTTACATTTCCATATTGATCTGCTATTTGAACATCAACCAGAGCCGTATTGCCGGTTAATATATATTGAAGATCCGGTAAAACTATTACATGGTCCGGTATTCCGGCAATAAATGTTACGGTCTCGGTAACATCCCTATCCGGACTCGCCTGGGAACCGGGCAGAGTGGGTGAATTGGGAACAGCCTGGACCATCTCAGCCGTCTGATCAGTTAAGGTAATAGTTGCCGACCCATTCGCGGCCGTAGTTCCGGTAACATAATTAGTTCCTATCCCGGCCACCCCGGAAAGCGTGGTTGCCGAGAAGGTGGCATCACCCGTGGCGGCTACGGTAATGGCCTCGGCGCTGGATACATTATTTCCATCAGCATCTGCTACCTGGATATTAAGCACCCGGGTTCCTCCCGCGGTCACGGGAGTTCCGGTAGGATCCGAAATTACCAGATGATCAGCACCTCCGGCTACAAAAATCACTGAAACCGCTACATCATTCGCGTGATTGCCCCAGGCACTGCAGTCCGGCATAATACTGACGGTTTCCGCCACTGTGTCACGAACATTTAAGACCGCCTGACCATTACTGTCAGTAGGTCCATAGGCGGTTGCGCCGGCATTGGTCCAACCACCCGGCACGGTTGCAAAATATGCGGAATTACTCGCGGTCACAGTGATCCAGAGACTAGTTCCAACCGCTATATCGTTGATATCATACAATTGAATGGTGATATCTTCTCCCGGCCCGGCCGCGCCTACTACTGCGCTACCGTCATCCGCACTTGCCACTGCATGGTCCGCAGCACTGAACACGGTTAAAGCGGATTCATCATTAGCCGGTGTACCCCAGGCGTGACTCGCGGTAATAGTTACGGATTCGGCAATTCCATCGGTTAAAGTCACTAAAACCGAGCCGTCACTTCCCGAACTAATACTAATGGGATTACCCGCCGATGGAGCGGTAAAAGTGGCCGAGCTGGTGGCTGACAGGGAAAAAGTTTGCACAGTGGAAAGCGAATTTCCCAGTACGTCAAATACCTGGGCAGTTAAATCCCGCGAGGCATTTACGGGCTGCGTTGAAAAAACCGGAAAGATCGCGACATAATCCGAATCCTGAACCTCGAATTCATAAAACCGGGTTTGAGTCACTCCATTGCTTTCCGTGGCCGTGACAAAGACCGTCCAGGTGCCTGCCGGGCCAGCAGGAATCGCATATTGATACTCGTACCAACGCCAGAAACCCGGGTCATTTGAATCCGTAGCTAATAATGTCATGGCCGCGGCATTCACGCGCGTAGTGCCGGAAGAATCCAGGATGGTTATGGCGGCGCCCGTAATATCATAGGCGCCCAGCGGATCTTGAATCAGGGCGCCGAATGAACTGCTCGATCCGGTTACGAGTGATAGACGCGTATTGCCCAGGGAATCAAAAGCCTGGATATTAGCCACGCTGATATAGGTGGAAGTCGAGATGTTGATGCGGGATTGCTGGGTGGAGGAGTGATAGACTTGGAAAACCGCGTTATCACCATAACCAGGATGCGTAAAACGCAGAGCCAGGCGATATCCCGTTGGTATGGTAATGGTATCCGGAACGCTGATAGTAAAGGTCCGGGTAGCCGGCGATCCATTTGAGATTTTAATCCCGGTAATGGTATCCTCGCCTATGACTATGGCGTTTTCTCCATTGGTATAAAACAAGGTTACCGTGGCATCGATACTTTTATTCCCCGTGCTTAATACCAGGGGAATGGAAACATTGGCATTAATCTTAAAGTCATCCGCCATGGCAGGCTGCATGGACCAGGTTTGCTGCGAAAAACGATCCACCGGCGTAGAAGTTCCGGTAGAATTCGTATCCACCGTGGTATTTAATTTATAACTTTCCGCGGAAGAATGCAAATAAAGGGTCTTGGTCCGGGTTGCAGGATCAGTACATCGCGTAGTAAAAGTCGTGAAATCGGTAAGACTCCCGGTCTGCTGATTACCGGTTAAAACCGTGGTATCCGCAACTCCTCCCTCTTCATCCCCAGGCACTGTTTTGGCAAATAACAGGAAAGTTGGAGTACCCGCGCTTACCAGCACATCCGGTTCGTTATTACTATTAGTATCATAGCCGCTCGTAATACTATCCCATACTCCATCACCACTGACATCAGCCGCGATGGTAACTCCGGCCGGGGTTACAAGCCGGGAAGTCCAGCCAGCCGTGGAAGTCGCGACCAACAAATCAAAGCGGTCAGTAACTGAATTACTGGTAAGCGAGACGCCATAGTATTCTGTGACACCCGGCGCAATAGCCGCGCTGCCGTCCGGAGCCATGGAGAAACCGCCTACTATAAAGGTTACGGTTTTGTGATTATTGGTGGGTCTTCGATCGGTATAACCGGTATCGCCGGTTAAATCCGTATAAATTCTGGCAGTATAAGTGCCGGCCGGCACGGTTGAAATATCAAAGGCATAGGTTACCGTGTTAGTTTCCGAATCCGGCACGCTAAGATCAACCGCCGTGAATGTGATATCAATGGGAGTGAAAGCCGGAGCCGTGGAAGTAATGGAAACATGGATTGGCAATCCGAAGAAATCCTGCAAGCCGTAAAGCGCGGCCGTGGCGTTAATATCCACCGTGGGGGTTACACTGCCATTAAAAACCTCTCCCTCGGACGGCGCCGTAATCTCAAGGATCCCGGTATCATGCAGTCTCAGTTTTCCATAATCAATCCCATCCTGCATATCCTGCTGTCCGCTGGCCGTATTAGTATTCCCGTAAGCCCAAATAATCGGCACGGCCCAGGTATCCCCGGCAGCCAGACTGGTATGATCCCAGTCCAGGGCGGTTGACGCATCACCCACATAACTGGTGCCATTGGCCAGATTGTTATTTAGTATTCGGTCCCAAATAATATTATACCTTTCCACATCATACCGGTTGGATGATTCATACCCTGAGTAACCGCCATACGAAACAGGATTGCCGGCCGGCTTATAGCCGTAAACCGTATCATTGCCCGCATCATACGCGCAGTTATCATTGGCACGCCGACCGTTAAAATTCCAATCCATGCCCTGGAAAAACCTGAGATTACTGGCAGCTGTGGAACCGTGCTCATTCTTGATGTAATAAATGGTGGCAAACCATTTTAAATTTCCCCGGATAATAATTTTTTGAGTAATCGTTACGGGTATGGGCGCCCCGGCCGGGGCAGCCATTTCAGTCACTATAACCGATTCCAGGATGTTGTCAGGGGTTTCATGTAAATAGGTATAGGTCCGGGAGAATTCCTCGATACGGCCGTCCGCACCCGTAAAAATATCCCCAGACAAAATAAAATTACCATACTGCCGGGTCTGCCCGTTGGCGGTAAAACGCAAGGCGAATTTGCTCCCGCCGTTTCGGCCCTCAGCATCGCTGCCCAAACCATTATCATCAGACCGGCCGACATGATCATAACTCGCGCTGGGATTGCCGCCGTCATAGGGGTAAACAATACAGGAAATTTGCCCTCCGTAATCGCGCGTATTGGTGCTTTGCGCGATTTCTACCAGAAGCGAATTATTCGGTCCGGGCGGACTGAGAAATACGGTATATCCGGTTATGGGGTCATCGTAAAAAACCAGCTGATCGCCTTCCATATACCAGACAATATTTTCCAGTTCAACTACATCCTGACCTTGAATCTTTTCGTTCCGGTTGGATATTTCCAAGCCATCCGCACGCATGATTTTTGTGACCCGGTAGCCTTCAGGAATTCTGGCAGTCAGGCGGTACCATTGGTTATCGAGTTTGTCATTTAAGGCGAGTTCGATGCGATTATCTGTTAAGCGGTTTTTTTGGGTAAGCGTAGCGCGATTATGTCCACTCACGGGCGTGAATGATTTTCTTTTTTTACTAGCATCCGATTTTAGTTTTTTATAAGTATATTCCAGGTAAAGACGCCGTCCGCGACGGAATTCACCACCCCGGCCCATCTTTAATTTATGATGATAAACAGCGCTTTCAACTTTCCCCGCCCTAATCGCGCGTACCAATCCGGGGGATAAAGCCGCAAACTTAGACAAACGTCCGGCTGCTATAGATAAACCATGTTTTTTTACTTTGGCTTTCTCCGGAGCAATGACAACCCGGGCAACATATTCGCGCGCCACCGGATCCCACGCCAGAATATTATCCGACGGCGCAGGAGCATAGGCAGCATGTAAATTGTGAGCATACAGCAAGATAAAAGCTGCTGCTCCCAGAACCGTCAAGTACGTTCCTGGCTTTGATTTACCTGGCGTGAATAAAAACACCAACGCCCCCCCCAAAAAAAATTACAAATAAGTACTATAATTAAAAGTAAAAAATATTTTTGGTTATTATATATAAAACAATATATCATGTCAACATTGACATTTGTTATTATAGTAATATTATGTCATATATTTTAGTAGTTCGAATTTTGTGTTTTGCTTTGTTTCATGCTACACAGGCTGGGGAATTCACGGTTAACGTATTAAAAAATGTAAAGTTATTGTCGGTTTCTTCAACAAATGTATACATAGAAAATAAATGAAGAATACCAGCTAGGGGCAATTAATCGATTTTTCAGGGTGTCATTCCCGAATGCATTAAGATGAATGTCAATATTGTATTCCGCTCATCTCAATATTTGAATCGGGAATCCAGAGGCTTTGATTTTAATGGATAAAGCCAGCAGGATAAATCCAATTTCATGGGGAAGGGTCTCCAGCGGATAATGCTGAATCCAGACAAGACGGGGGTTAAGGCTTAGCCTCCCGCCACATCAGCTCGATAATCTGTTCAGCCTTGGTGGGCCCCATCAGAATGGTTATACTCCGCTGCAATTCATTCAAAAGTTGAATCAATTCGGGCATGTGCATATGGTTCCGGTCTAAACCAAGTTTCCGAAAAACTTCCCGAATCAAGGCCTCCCCCAGATTTCCCAATTCCCGGGAGGCAATTTCAAAAACTCGCGAAACACGAAATCGGGTTTTGCGGACAAGGCCGGCAGACCATAAACCATATAATATTTGCCGCATACGCCCGGTTTTCAAGCTGGTTTTTTCATATAACATCTGTAGTGATTCTTCCCCGTTAATTCTAATCAGTACATTCCATTCATCCGACTCCATATCCAGATGCAATATTTTTTGCGTATCCAAAACCGGGGCTAATTGCAAGACGGTTTCCGGGGGGGGGAGGTAGTTTACCACCTCTTGGGGATCGCTGTTTCGTGAAGCTTCCAAAAGAAGATTTTCGATTTCCTCCAACTTTCCCTGCCGCGCAGCAGCGGGAATCTCGTTTTCAGGTTGAAAATGAAACTTCCCCTCCCGAGCCAGAAGGAGCGAAAGTACCCTTTTCTTAAGATTTGTACCCTTACGGTCCGTTCCTACAATGCAACCGGCCTCCAAATATATCTCTCCGGCCTCATTTTTTCCGCGGACTTTTAAATTTCCCGTTTGACGATACCTTGCCAACAAACGCACCATTCCACCCACACTGACCTCGGTATAATATTCAAACAGCATTACCCTCACCTCAACATTTCCATCGGCTGATTTTATTGCTTCATTTAGTCCGGTTCTGTGTTCTGTAATTATTTATTATTTTCGGACTTTTAACTAAACAACTTTAACCCCCATTAACGCATTATCCGGTGCCCCGGTTTCAAAAAGAAGGCGTGTAACATATCAGTCACGGGTTGGGCTCTACCGAGGATAACCGCTTCTCCTTCCGGCCCCCACCGGTTGCCCGTCTTATCCCGGCATTCGGATTACAACGCGGATGATAAATCGCACTAGGAGGGGCCTTAAATGGCTAGGAAAGTATCCGGGAGCAAATTATTCTGAAGAGTATTTTATCCCATCCGGAAAACACGAAAAAAAACCTGATTATTTATGCAGCAGCGGGGCCCTACAAATTAGGAGACAGCACCCGGGCGGGTATCTCTGATTTTGATTCACCTGGCGGCGTCCAGAACAATATGATTCTCGGGAAATCCCCGTGTTTCATTTGATAATCAATCCTAATTTCATGGTAACCTTGGGTTAAGTGCACCTTGGCTTCCTTATAATTATCCCTAACCAGGTTTTCCACCAACAGCTTATTATCAATATATATCCAGGACAACTCATTGGAGACGGATCCAAAGGCGTAATTGCCTTTCCGGGGAATTTTAATCCTTCCCTCCCAGCGGGCTGAAAACGGGGCTTGCATGGGAAAATCATTGCATATCAAGGTGGCAAAAGTATCAATCCGCCGGATTTGCGGCCCTCTATTCCAGAGAAAACTGCGCCAGTAACTTCCGGTCAGCCCGTAGACCTCCTTTTGCGTCCTAAATGCCCCGACCGGAATATTTTCCCACTGCCCTTCCCGTCCTTTTTTCCAATATACAACCGGATCTTGAGAACGAGAATGTATTTCCCCCTTAATTTCAATGGTGTGCACTCCCTGAACCAGTTGGATCTGCTTTCCCCGGACAATTCGGTCGTCTATGCGCATACTCGTATTGCGCAAACCTGCTATTCGAAAGGCATAATAATCCCATGCCGGAATTATTATACTGCCGCTCCAGTTAATTACCACAGGATATTGCATTTTATGCCATGGTTTAGAAGAATCAAACATTTCCCGGCCGTAATGAGCTTCCCCTACTCTGCCATTGGCATCGCGATAAGAACCGCTCAATCCCTGGTTGGCAACAGCTTCTTCACGGCTTATTAGAAAGACCGTAAAAAGCTTATCGCCATACGGACTTATATGGCGTTCCTCCCTTCCCTGGGGATAATAATAGCGCAGCAGTTCAACAGCCTTTTCATGATACGGCAGCAAGCAGTAGGCAAGATTTTTCCTGCCTTGATACTGCGAAGGTATAGCCGCAGCGCTCTGGAATCTTTCAGCCTCAATGTACGGATAACCCAGAAAGCTGATGCTGGTAAAAAGGTAATCATAATCATATAAACCATTTGAAATATAAGTATGATAGTTGGGCCCGAGTTTGCGGATCTCGTTTCCCATGGCCGCTTCCGGGGCTGAAAATGCCATCTGGCATGTTTTATTGCCGGCCTGATGTATAAAATAATCCCTGGCATTTCGAAATCCGATCAGCAATATCAATGCGAGCAAACCCACGCCCGCCAAATACCGGTACGGCGTCCCGCGGGTCACCCACAATATACTCTGCCAAACATGCTCCAATCCCACGCCGGCCAGAATATCACCGGAATGATTGCGCCAATACAACGAATACCCTGTGGCGCCTCAATAGTTAAAAACCCCGGAAGGAGGGCGGATATAAACCATAATAATATCCAGGCGGAATGCCGGCGTATGGGATGGGTCAGATTCCAAATCAGGCCCAGTCCGAAAAGCAGACCGGTCAAGGAATCCAGCATGGGAACCTCCGGAATATTATGCCGTCCGTTGCAATCGCCAAAATAATTGAACATGAGCATAGTCTTTTTAACATTGCTCCATAAACCGGCCCAATCCTGTTCGGGTAAAAGATTATTGAATATCAGAACATCGCGGCTCCGGTTCACAAATCTTCCCGCCTGGGACTCCACGCCCAAATTAGCGGGAAAATAGCAGGCCGCAGCCACTATTCCTAAGAGCAGGAGTCCCTTCCAGTTTTGTTTTAGAAAACCCTTTTCCCTGATTGCTTTTACTCCCAGATATAAACCCAGGGCCAGGACAAACGCTCCAAAAGCTATATAGGTCTGGAGACCAATGCCAATGGCCATCCCGGCCAGCAGCATGAACCAGGGTTTTCTCGTTTCCAGCCCACGCAGGAGAAAATAAAAAGCCGCCACGCTAAAGAAGGGTGTGAAAATATTGCCTAAATTCATCCGCGAAAAATTAACGTGCCATCGCATGCCGGCTAAAAGCATTACCGTTGCCAAAGCGACCGGCCGCGAAAACATGCGCCGAGCCAGGAAATACGTCATCACCACGGTTAAGCTGCCGGCTAAAGCCGGAATCATCCTGGTGGCATGCGCTGAAATCGCTCCCCAGTAAAGCGCGCAGGCGTTCAGGTAATAAAAAAAATCAAATTTCAATTGATCCCAGCCGGGGGGAAGCAGATAAACCGCTCCCTTAAGATGCTTAAGTCCCATCATGGCACTGCATGCTTCATCCGTAAAATATCCATGGGGTATCCCGGACAACTTCCAGAAGCGAAATACGAGGGCAATCAGAAAAATCAGCGTAAGGAGCAGGCTTTCATACCCAACCCGGACTTTATCCGCTTTAAGTCTGTCGGGCTGACCCGCAAATGACCAGGCGGCTATTATCCCGGCGCCCAGCCAGAGCCACAATCCGGAAACCAGATGGCGCGCGAAAAACTGATCCTGCGCGAACCAGGCCAGGATCAGCGCGGCCACTAAAAAAGATGGTTTGTATTCGGTCCATTGGTGTGAAAGAGAGTGTCGCCAAAAACTATTTTTCAAAGATTTCACCTGTTCTGCCACTCCTAGTGTCTTGTTTCACAAGTACGTTGAATTAATGTTTTGTCATTCCGGCATGCTCTAAGCCGGAATCCAGGGGCTTTGTCCTTAAAAAACAAAGCGTAAAAGGGGTTGTTGATTACCTTTTCCCTTCCAACTGCTTGATTTTATGATCCTCTATCAACAGTCTCATCTGCTGAATGGATATTATATTTAATTTGCTCAGTCTTTCCTGTTGTGTCAGGCTTTCGTTTATAAAAAGTGCATTTAAATTTTCCAGATTGGAAAGACAGACAAGTTGTGAAACATTAGCATAATCCCGGATGTTTCCTTTTTTATCCGAATTTATATCCCTCCACTCTTTCGCGGTCATACCGAACAAAGCCATGTTCAAAATATCCGCTTCAGAGGCATATACTTGATTAATTTGCTGTTTGGTCAATTCCTTAGGGATAAGATTTTCTTTTATGGCATCGGTATGAATCCGGTAATTGATTTTTGCCAGATTTCTTTTTATATCCCAACCGAGCTGTTTGTGTTCCGATTCTTTCAAGCGCTGGAATTCTTTGATTAGATATAATTTAAACTCAACTGAAATCCACGCTGCGAACTCAAAAGCAATATCTTTATGCGCATAGGTACCGCCATAGCGTCCCGCTTTTGAAGTTATGCCAATGGCTTTTGTTTTTTCAATCCA